>CAZCGB010000508.1:0-2886 GCA_964498045.1 uncultured Isosphaeraceae bacterium | reverse complement strand
GGTGGTGGCGTTGGCGACCAACAACTCGCCAAAGCGTCTCACCGCGTTCTCTGAGTCGAGCGCGGCGATGCTTTGCCCATCAAGCCCATCGCTGGTGGCGATCACTTCGCCTGACTTGGCGTTGACCAGCGCGAACCAGGGGATGCTCGTCGCCCACGCCTTGCTGAAGCGGCGGAGCACATCGCGCCCGCCGACGGTCCGATCGACGTCAATCCGCTGCCGCGTGAAGTTTCGCGAAAGGATGGCCTCGACCTCGCTTCGCTCGAACCACTGCTCCAACTGGCCGCACCGCGCGCATGTGGGCGCGGCGAACTGCAGCAGCAGCAGGTGCTCAGAGGCCTGTGCACTGGTCAACGCGGCGTTGAGCAGACTGTCGGCTGCGGGGTACATCGCCTGATACCCACGCAGGTATTCCGCAAGTTTCGCGGCGTCGTAGCCGCTCTTGCCGTCCTTGAAACGATCGGCGTGAAGATTGCAGATGGGCTCGGCGTCGGCGTTGAGAACGGTCAGCCACGGCACGCCGGAAGCCTGCGGCGCGACGCCGTAGGACAGTGCGATGTCGAGGTTGCGGTCTCGCGCGCCGACATCCACCAGCACCAGCTCATATTCGTACAACATCAGTTTCTGCAGCGCGGGATCGGTCCGGATGAGCGCGTTCAGGCGCAGGCAGCCGTCGCTTCGGTTCATGCCCCAGAGGATGAGCACGCGGCGATTCTCGCTCTTGGCGCGAACCAGCGCCTCGGTGATGTCGCGTTGCGCGTTGGCGCTCGCGCTGAACGCCGGGCCCAGCGGCGTGCTGTCCTGACCTCGGGGAATCACCACGCCTGCCGGGGGCGCGACCTTGACCTTGGCCTTCTTCGGCGGGGCGGGTTTCTTGACCGGCGGCTTGGTCGCCGGCTTCTTCGTCGTCGGATTCTTCAGATTCGGATTCTGTTGCGGGGCGCGCGGAGTGGGCGGACGCGGCGACGACGACGACTGCGCCCAAGCGGGCGAGTTCATCATCAGCGCCGCGGCGGCAAGGGTAAGTTGAGCCGCGCGCACCATCCTCAGACAACACCTCCGGACGATCTCAAAGCCCGTTCGCCCCCGACGTGCAAGTGCCTCAAGGCAAAACTTCGTCGTGATCGCCGTGACTCTTCGATGGGTGACGCCCGGGCAGATTCAGGGCGGGTTATCGGCACTGCGCATGCCATGCGGTTTCACATGGACGCCTTGACACCGGCCCAATCCACGGGTCTGGTGCAGTCAAGGCTCGGCAACTCGAAGGATTCCATGACTTCGACGTACTTCTGCGCCGCGCCGGTGTTGAAGACCACGATGCGCTCGTCTTTCGAAATGTGACCCTCTCGCAAAGCTCGTTTTAGCACATCGAAGCACGCCGCGGTCTCGGGGCAGATCGACACGCCTTCTAGCGACGACGCGATCTTCATCCATTCGACAAGTCTGGCTTCGCATGCCGCCATGGCGCGGCCGCCGGATTCACGCACAGCGTCAAGAATCATGAAGTCGCCGACCGCGCCCGGCACGCGCAATCCGCTCGCGATCGTCCGCGCATTCTCGACCGGACGGGCGAATCGTTCGCCTCGATCAAACGCGTTGACGAGCGGAGCGCAGCCTTCCGCCTGGCAGACGAACATGCGCGGGCACTTCGCCACATTCAACCATCCGATCGCCTCAAGTTCCGCAAACGCCTTCCACATGCCGATCAGGCCGGTCCCGCCGCCGGTCGGATACAGGATCACATCAGGCAGCGTCCACTCGAGTTGCTCAGCGAGTTCCAGACCCATCGTCTTCTTGCCTTCGATGCGGTACGGCTCGCGCAGGGTGCTCATGTCGAACCAGCCCATGCCCGAAGCAGCGCCGTCGCGCACCAGCTTGCCGCAGTCGCTGATCAAACCGTTGACCAGAAAACACTTCGCGCCGAAAAGCGCGGCTTCGCGCTGATTGACGATCGGCGTGTCCTGCGGCATGACGATGAAACACTCCATGCCGGCGCGAGCGGCGTACGCGGCCAGCGCGCCGCCAGCGTTTCCCGCGGTAGGAGCGGCGAGGCGCTTGACGCCCAGCGCCTTCGCCATCGACACCGCCATGGACATGCCGCGCGATTTGAACGATCCGGTGGGAAGGCGCGATTCGTCCTTGATGAGCAGTTCGCCCGTCAATCCCATGTGCCTCGCGAGCCGGTTGCAACGGAGCAGCGGCGTCATCGTCTCCTGCAGCGAGACAATGTCCTCTTCACGCTCGACCGGCAAGAGTTCACGGTAACGCCACATCGTCTGCGGACGGGAGCACAGGTCATCGCGCGTGACCGCGCGCCTCACCGCGTCGAGGTCGTAGCGCACCCAGATTGGCCGTCCCTCATGCACTGTTTGCAGGGTGCGCGGCGGCAGATGCTTGCCGTCAATCGCGCCTTCGAGATGGGAAACAAATGAGGGCATGGCCTCACAGTGTAAAGCCGCGACCATTGGTCGCGGCTTTGCAGAATCTCACGCCAGTTGCTTCAACCGCAACGCCGCCGCCATGAGCTGGTCGGGCGAATCGAGCGTCTTGTCGGCCGCCAGCGCGCGGTCCACCAGTTGCCTGGCGATCAGTTTCTGCTCGCCCAATTGCACCAGCACCGCCACGGCGTCGCGAATGAGATCGGCGCGGGGGTCGCTGACGGCCGGGTCTCCTGCTTGCCTCTTCGCGCCTGAGGGCTTCAACTCCACGAAGCGATCGACCTTGCCGCTGAGTTCGGCGACGATCGTCTCCGCCGTGCGCTTGCCGATTTCCGGCAGGCTCTTGAGCAGGTCGACGTCCTTCTCGGCGATCGCGCCAGCCACCGCGCCGCAGGGCAGCTGCAGCGCGCGCAACGCCTTGCGGTTGCCGATTCCCTTCACGGTTGTG
>CAZCGB010000507.1:0-2918 GCA_964498045.1 uncultured Isosphaeraceae bacterium | reverse complement strand
GTCGGGGGCAGAGGGGCGGACAGTGTAGCGGCAAGTGCGGTTGATACTGGCTAGGCACGCGCGGGATTCACCGGCGCATACGATGCGAGCATGTCCGCGATCGCCCGCATGCTCGACGCCAATTACAACCGCGCCCGCGAGGCCCTGCGCGTGATGGAGGACGCCGCCCGATTTGCCCTGAACGATGCATCGCTGAGTGCGGCGTTGAAGTCACTGCGGCATGATCTGCGCGAGGCGATGTCGTCGCTGCCGTCCGGCTGGCTGGAGGCGAATCGCGACACGCCGGGCGATGTGGGCACGACGATCACGACTGGCGCCGAAATGTCGCGCGCGAACCTGGGTGATGTCGTCATCGCCGCGGGCAAGCGGCTGACCGAAGCGCTGCGCGTGGTTGAGGAGACGAGCAAGACGATTGACGCGGAGTTGGGCGGTCGAATCGAAGCGCTGCGCTATCGCGCGTACGACGTCGATCAGCGATTGATCCTTCGCATGGACGGCGCCCTGGCGAAACAGTGGCGGTTATGCCTGGTGCTGACGAAGTCGATGTGCGGGAAGCCCTGGCGCGAGGTGCTGGTCGAGGCGATGGCGGGCGGCGTCGACTGCGTGCAGGTGCGCGAAAAGGCGATGGACGGCGGCGAGCTGGCGGCGCATGCGCGGGAAGTGATCGCGGCCGCGCGGCCGGGCGGCACAACGGTCATTGTCAACGATCGCGCCGACGTGGCACTCGCTGCCGGAGCAGACGGCGTGCATCTGGGCCAGACGGATTTGAGCGTGCGCGATGTTCGCCGCATCGCGGGGCGCAACCTCATCGTCGGCGTGAGCACGCATGATCTGAACGAGGCGACGAAGGCCGTGGAGGAAGGCGCCGACTACTGCGGAGTCGGCGCGATGTTCCCATCCTCGACGAAACAGCGCGAGACCAGCGGCATCGCATATCTCAGGCAATTCACCCAGCGATTTCCCGAAACGCCGCACCTGGCGATCGGCGGGATCACGCCGGCGAACGTGGGTGAGGTCGTCGCGGCCGGCGGCAAGGGCGTGGCGGTCAGTTCGGCGATCTGCTGCGCGGACGACCCGGAAGCAGTCGCGCGGTCGCTGCGCGCGCGAATCGGCGGTCTTGAAGCGCGTGCCGGCGCCAGCGACTCAAAAGGATGAAGGGGCGAGCGGACGATTCGTCGCGGCCGGCGCACCCCGTCCGCCGGGTCGATGTTCGAGATTCCTATGAAACTCGAACAATGTGCAAAGCGGCGTGTCGCAACGCGCTGCGGATGCGCGGCAGGAAGCGATGCGCGACGGTGCGCCGTAGGGCGCCACGAGGCGCCATGGGGCACCAGAGGGCGCGCACCCGCTGCGCACCCCAGTCTCCGTCGTCATCGATCTGCAATCTGTCATTTCGAGATTTCTGGAAAACTTGAACAAATGCCACTGCTGGTCGCGATGCGCCGCGAGCATGCGAATGCCTCCGACAGCACATGGCGTGCGCGTGATGTCGCGCTCCGCTCACCGCCCGGGTCCCCCGCGTACCGCTGTGTCGAGATTCCTATGAAACTCGAACTGTCGCGGGCACATCGGCGGCGGGACGCGCCTGCGATGCCGCCGGAACGCGGCAGTTCGCGTGGGTGCGCCACCGCTGCGATGGAACGGGTACGAATGGCACGACGCGTTGTGGAGCGGCTGCATGCGCAGGTGCGCGCGCATGCGCCAGACGAACTCAGAACTTCGTCTCCTCCTCTTTCGCCAGAGGCGAGACGCAGCGGGCCGCGTGCTTCACCGCATCGCTTTGACCGGCCGGGCAGGGCAGGCCCGGGCCGCGCCAGCGCTTTCCGTCGTGCACGAACGCCGCGTACCCGAGCCCCTGGCGGTCGTTGCTGTTGTCGATGATCACCACGGGCACGAAGCCCAGGCGAATCGTGTTCACCTCGGCGCTGAAGGCCCTGCGGTCAGACGCCTCCGACGGATCGAAGCGGATCGAATAGCGGTAGCGCAGCTCGCGCAGGTACAGGCTCGTGCCACGCACAAGTTCTCGCTGGCGATCGAGCGACGCGTCGCGGATGTCCTCGGTCTCCTTCGCCAGCGTAGGGATCGAATCCGGCCAGAGGCTCAGCGCGGTGATGGAGGCGATGCCGCAGGCGATGACGACCCAGACCAGCCAGTTGGTGTGATCGCGAAGCAGCAGCAGCACGCCCACCGTCGTCACGATGACCGACAACCCCAGCAGCAGGTTGCGCGTGGAGATGAGCATGTGCGGCGCATCTTACCGTTGCGGCGGACTTGCGAAGTGGCGGGCGGCATGCGGCGCGTTCAGTCGCGGTCGGCCGCGCAGTTCATTCCGCCCATATCCTTCCTGCGCATGGTCTCCAATGTCCGACTCATCATCCTCGGCTCGGGCACCTCGGCCGGGGTGCCGGTGATCGGCTGCGACTGCGCCGTGTGCGCTTCGAATGATCCGCGCGACCGCCGCACGCGCTGCGCCGCGTGCGTGATGTTCGCCGATGCAGGCGGCGTTGATCGCGTCATCCTCATCGACGCCTCGCCCGATCTGCGCGAGCAGTCGCTGCGGCTCAAACTCACGCGCTGCGACGCCATCGTCTTCACGCACAACCACGTCGATCACACATTCGGCCTCGATGACGTCCGCCGCTTCAACGCGCTCATGCACGCGCCCATCCCCATCTACGGCGATGAGCGCACGCTTGAACACCTCCGCCGCGTCTATCGCCACATCTTCGAGCAGCACAACAACATCAACGACTCGTTCGTCGCGACATTGATCGGCAACCGCATCGAGGTCGGCCAATCCATCGATCTGCACGGCCTGCGCTTCACGGCGGTGAACCTCCTCCACGGCAAACTGCCGGTGCTGGGCTTCCGCATCGAGGCGCTGGATGACGATGGCGGCGTCGCGCGCCAGCAGCCCT
>CAZCGB010000506.1:0-2921 GCA_964498045.1 uncultured Isosphaeraceae bacterium | reverse complement strand
GAGACGATGTTGCAGCAAGGCGTCGACTTCATGCCCAACCGCTCGGTGGCGACGGTGGAATCGCGCCGCGACAACGTCAGCGTCACGCTCGATGACGGCCGCACGCTTTCCTCAGAGTGCCTGCTGTGGGCGGCCGGGCGTTGCAGCAACACCGTAGACCTCGGCCTGGAGCAAGCGGGCGTGACACTCGGCCAGCGCGGATTGATCACCGTCAACGAGCACTACCAGACCAACGTGCCGTCGATCTACGCCGCGGGCGACGTGATCGGTTTCCCCGCGCTGGCGGCGACGAGCATGGAACAGGGCCGCATCGCCGCGTGCCACATGTTCGGCATCGACTTCAAATCCAGACTCGCCGACATCATGCCCATCGGTCTGTACACGATCCCGGCGGTGTCGATGGTGGGCTTGTCGCCAGAGGATGCGAAAAAGAAGGACATCGACGTCGTGATCGGCCGCGCGCATTACCGCGACAACGTGCGCGGCCGCATGCTCGGCGACGACAGCGGCCTGCTGAAATGCGTCTTCGATCGCAAAACCAGGGCGATGCTGGGCGCGATGGTGGTGGGCGAGGACGCGACGGAGTTGATTCATCAAGCGCAGATGGCGATTGCCGCGGGCCTGGGCATCGACTACTTCATCAACGCGTGCTTCAACTACCCGTCGCTCAGCGAGTTGTACAAGTACGCCGCGTACGGCGCGCTGCAGGCGTTGAAGGCGGACACGGCCCAGTCGAAGGCAGCGTGAAGAACGTGCGCATCACTTGCTGACTGTCTCCCGATGCTCATGCCGCAATTGCCCGCATGCCGCGGCGATGTCGCGGCCACGGCTGGCGCGGATGTGCGTGTTCACGCCCCCCTCGCGCAGAATCGCCTGAAACTTCAGCACATCCTCGGTGGTCGGGCGGTCATACGGCAACCCCTTCACTTCGTTGTACCGGATCAGGTTCACGTTCGCGCGCAGCGACTTGGCGACCGCGGCCAGTTCCTCGGCATGCTCCGGCCGATCGTTGACGTTGCGCAGCAGCAGGTATTCCAGCGTGATCTCGCGGCCGGTCTTGGCGAACCACTCATCGCAGGCGTCGAGGATCTCGTCGATCGTCGCGTACTCGGCCCAGGGAATCAGTTGCTTGCGCAGGTCATCATTGGGCGCGTGCAGGCTCAGCGCGAGCGTGATGGGGATTTCGAATTCGACGAGTTTGCGGATCGCGGCGGGCAGTCCGACTGTCGAGATGGTGATCCGCCGCGCGCCAATGCCCATGCCCCACGGCGCGTTGAGCGAGCGAATCGCACTTGTGACGTTGGCGAAATTCGCCAGCGGCTCGCCCATGCCCATGAACACGACGTTGCTGATCCGCTCGACGCCTTCCAATCGCGAAAGCCGATGCGCCTGCTCGACGATCTGCCCCACGGTCAGATTGCCGCCGAGTCCGCCCAGACCCGAAGCGCAGAAGCGGCATCCCACCGGGCAGCCGATCTGACTGGAGATGCACGCGGTGCGGCGCGAATGCTCTTCATCCTCGACGGGAATCATGACGCATTCGGTCTGACGATTCGAATCAACGACGACTTGCGGAAGCGCCATGCCTTCCCCGGCACTCGCGCCGCGCCCGCTCGACCAGTCCAGCAGGAGTTTCTGCGTGCCATCGGTCGCGGATTGATGCCGCACAAGCGCGCCGGAATCAAAAACCATCTGCTCGTGCAGCAAGGTTCGCGCCTTTGCCGCAAGATTGGTCATCTTTCCCGGCTCGACGACCTTCTTCTGATACACCCACTCCATGATCTGCCTGGCCGCGAACTTCGGCAGATCGCGCTCGACGCACCACAGTGCAAGCGTTTCAGGAGTGAAATCAAAGAAATGCGCTGCCACGCTCACGACCCCGCGCTCACTGTCAGGTCCACAACGCGATTGGGGACGTCGCGCTCGGTGAGCCATTCCTGGATGTCGCGGGCATTGTCCATCACGATGCGCCTTCCCGTCGGATCGACGCCGCTGGCCCGCATGAACTTCTTGAGCGTGCCGGGCAGGCCGAACTCCACAGCCTCGTGATACACATCGTGCTGCTCGACTTCGCCGCCATAGGTCTCGAACAGTTGCAGGATGAGATCCTTGACCAGATCTTCCGGCGCGCTGGCCCCCGCGGTGACCAGCAGCATTTCCACGCCCTCGAACCATTCCGGGCGAAGTTCTGAACGGTCATCGATCAGGTACGCCGGTGTGCCGTCCGCCTCGGCGATCTCGCGCAAACGCTGCGAATTCGAGCTGTTCTTGCTGCCCACCACCAGCACGCAATCACATTGCTTGGCCAGCGAGCGCACGGCATGCTGGCGATTGGTGGTGGCGTAGCAGATGTCTTCGCTCGGCGGCTCCTTCAGATTCGGAAACGCCTTGTGCAGGGCCGCGATGATCACGCTGGCGTCGTCCATGCTGAGCGTGGTCTGCGTGAGATACACAAGCCGATCTGGATCAATGATCGTCAGGTGCGGAATGTCATCGACCGATTCCACGACCTGGATGGCGTGGGGAGCCTCACCGCGCGTGCCGACGACTTCCTGGTGGTCTTCGTGTCCGACAAGGAGAATCTGATAGCCCTTCGCGGCGTATCGAACCGCCTCGGCATGAACCTTGGTCACCAGCGGGCAGGTCGCGTCGATCGCGGTCAGCCGGCGCTCATCGGCCTGCTGCCGCACCGCCGGGCTCACGCCGTGCGCGCTGAAGACCACCGTCGCGCCTTCGGGAACCTCGGCGATGTCATCCACGAAAACCACTCCGCGATTGCGAAAGCGGTTCACCACGTGCTTGTTGTGCACGATCTCGTGAAAGACGTACAGCGGTTCGTCCGGCCGAATGTCCAGCAGTTGATCGACGACATCGATCGCCATGTAGACGCCGGCGCAGAAGCCGCGAGGATTGGCCAGGAT
>CAZCGB010000505.1:0-2922 GCA_964498045.1 uncultured Isosphaeraceae bacterium | reverse complement strand
GCAAATCAGCGTGAACGCGGTGTCGAACATCGTGATCAATGATGAGGTGATCACCAACACCTCTGGCGCGGCTTGGACGGACTTCCACATGGACCTGCTGGGCAATCCCAGCGCGGTGTTTGATCCGGTTGCGACCGCCGCTTCTGGCGCGTTCTCGGTCGCCCCGTTCAACTCGTGGAACCTGACAAACGGCAACCACACCTTCAACGCTTTCAACGGCGTTGTGCCCAACAACAGCTTCTGGTTCCCCGGCCAGGCAAGCGGTCAGCTTTGGATCAACGTCGGCAATACGGCTTCCGGCAACGCGACCTTTGTGCTTTCCGAGACGCCGTCTGTTCCGGCTCCAGGCGCCATTGCCATGCTGGGCGTGGCAGGCCTGATTGGGTCGCGCCGTCGCCGCAACGCGTGAAGTGACTACTTTTTCTTGCAGGCTGGGTGACAGCCTGCTGTCGAAATCCCGTGGTCAATTCCAAGATTTGTCCACAAAATGCCTGGTGAATGGTCAAACAGGCCTTGGATTCTCGCAAAAATGCTTGGTTTTCGAGAATCTTCTGATTCGCCTGAAGATTCGCTTGACAGCTTTGCAAGGTCGGTTAGTCTGGATGACATCGGATGCTCGGTCGTCAGGCCATGCTCATGCCTGGCGGTTGGCAGAAGAGAGAGAACATCGTGAAGTCGTGGGTTGTGTGCCGGTCCATTTTGCCCGGCATATCGCGCTCCGAAATTCGTTGCGCGTTGAGGATGTGTCAAAGGAGAAACGATGTTCTATTTCTGTGGAACAATGATCAGGAGATCAACGCTGGCCATCGGCGGCGTGATCGGTGTCGCGGCCATTTCGACCGCGGCGCAGGCGGGTATCACGACGGTGACGGTCGGTGGCGGCTGGCAGGCATCATGGGACAGCTCCCTTGATCCGTATCTCGACATCAACACGGACGCCGTCACTGCCAACGCGGTGTTCTTCGAGAAAATCGCCACGTTCACCCAAGGTCCAGTGAACGGCGTGTTCCCGTCGATCGCGATCGTGTTCTCGATCGTCCCCGGCTACACCGGAACGATTGTGAGCAACCTCGTCATCACTGATGAGATCATCACGAACCAGACCGGCGCCACTTGGACTGACTTCCACATGGATGTGCTCGATCACGGCGAAGTCGTGTTCGATCCGACCGCGACGGCGAACTCGGGCGGCAGCGGCCCGATCGGTTTCTCGATCAGCCCGTTCACTCAGGCTGCCTTCGCTGACAACAACACGCGCCTGGACATCTGGGGTGGAACGCTGGCCAGCGGTCAGTCGTGGAATCCTGGCGGCGGCGCAAATGACGGCCAGCTGTGGATTCATGTCAACAACGTGACCAACCAGACGGTTTGGGTGCTGAAGGAAACTCCGACACCCGCTCCCGGCGCGATCGCGCTGCTCGGCGTCGCGGCCCTTGTTGGATCACGTCGTCGTCGCGCTTGACGCATTTGATTTCTTCGCGTCCTCAACGCAAACCCCTTTGAAAATCAACAACCCCGGCGAGAGCCGGGGTTGTCTTTTTTTCGGCATTGCGTTGCTTCGAGTGCCCTGTCTTACGCAGGACACAATCCCCAATTGGTAATGACCATCAGCAGGTCTCCGACGTCAACTGTGCCGCTGTGGTTGATGTCGCCAGCGCCGACGCTGCCCCAATTGGTGATGACCAACAGCAGGTCAGCCACATTGATCATGCCGTCTCCCGTGATGTCCGCCGGGCAAAGCGCGGCCCCGGCCGTGTGATCGTTCCAGAAGCCGGGAGTGAAGGTGTAACCGCCGCCGGTCAGCGGGCCGACATCAATCGCCTCGGTCTGGCCGATGGTTCCGGTCAATTCAATGCTGAGGTTGACGGTTTCAGCGGTTGAAACGCCGCCGCCGCCGTCAATTGTGTTCCAGGACAGGTCCGGTCCTGGAACAAGTGCGTCGGCAATAACGACTGAGGCAAGCATCGCTGTGCCCACGCAAAAGGCGGCGATTCGAGATCTGGCGGAGAGGCTGGATCGAGATCGGATCATGTGAGTGGTTCCTCTGGTCGAGCGTCATCACGCGGTGCGAGTGCGGAAACGCGCATGGACTGGCGATGACATCGCCATGGAATCAGAACTTGCCGGCCTTGAGGAAGCTGTTGGCCTGAACGACAGTCGCTTGCGAGCCGCTGCTGTTCTGGGCCCATCGCAGACGAAGAGTTCCCGCACCGTTGGAAGTCACCACGCCGCGAATGCGGATGAAGTTGATGGAGTCGTCCACTGCTGCCGTGGCTGTCGCTGAGTTTGAGGTGATTTGACTGATATCGGCTCCGTTCTGAACGTTCGAAGTCCATCCGATGGACGTGACGGAAACATCAGCGGTGTCGCCGGCATTGCGCATCGACAACGTGTACTTGATGTCCCGGGCCGTGCTGCTGCTCGATGCGATCAGGAAGTATTCGAACTCCCAAGTCTCGTTCGCGCCGATGGCAAGCGACAGCTGGTCGTCGCTTTGCACATTTGTGCTGTTCGTAACGCTTTCATCGGAAGTCTTGCGCACCAGGGTCATGCCCGCGCCCGTCGCACCTGTCGGCCCTGCCGGACCTTGCGCGCCAGTCGCACCCGTGGGGCCTTGCGGACCAGTTGCGCCAGTCGCGCCAGCTGGGCCCTGTGGCCCAGTCGCGCCGGCTGGACCTGTGGCTCCAGTCAAGCCGGTTGGGCCCTGAAGACCGGTCGCGCCCGTAAGGCCAACTGGGCCCTGCGGACCAGTTGCACCCGGCGCGCCGGCTGGACCTTGCGGGCCTTGAGGACCAACATCGCCGACTGCGCCGTCCTGGCCATCGGCGCCGGCTGGACCTTGCGGGCCGACAGGACCGACTTCACCCTGCGGGCCCTGCGGACCAACAGCGCCGTCGGCACCGTCCTGGCCATCAGCGCCAG
>CAZCGB010000504.1:0-2929 GCA_964498045.1 uncultured Isosphaeraceae bacterium | reverse complement strand
ACAATGTCGCGATCGACTTTCCAGTCACCGGGTTGCAACACGACGCGCTTGAGGTCGTGATCGATCGACAGCCATGGCAGTCCCTCGATCGACTCGGGCTTGAGCAGGAAATCGCCGGCGATCACCGCTTCGACCTGTTGACGCCATGGCAGGATCTTCACGGTCTTGTCATTCTGCATGCCGACGATTCGATAGTGGACCTCAAGTTCGCCGGCCATAGTTGCGTCGTCCCAGGTCACGCCAGCGGGAATCTCGAATGACATGGGCCGATACGCCACGTGTTCCTCGATGCTTTTGGCCGGCAAAATGCTCACGCCACCGAGAAATGGAACGATGTCCTTGAACTTCGGATGGGATACGCCGAGGATTTCGACCATCAGCGACTGGATGTTGCCGACGACGATCTGAACCGTTGAGCCGGCTGTGGCTTCGTGATAGGCGCGCATGGCCTCGGTCGGCTCGAGCGCAGCACTGATGAGCTCCTGGTTCTTCTCCAGGAGCGGCCTTGGCGAGGTGACGTACGGATACTCGCGATACAGAACGCTGAGTTCCTTGTCGAGTTCGGGCTCGATCGCAGTGAAGAGTTCGTCGAGGTAATTCGGCGATGAGATTTTCCGCAGCGCGCCGACGTAGGCGGCGAAGAACACGGGATCGTCGAAGATGAGTTTCAACACGCTGTCGGGGCGTTCGACCCAGTCGATCTCCTTGTGCTTGATTCCACCGCCAAAGCAGAAGAGCTTGTCGATGGTGTGCCCGATGTGCATGTCAAAGCCGATCGGTTCTAGCCTGGACGTCACTGTGTTGTAGAAGAACCGAAAGTCATTCCAATCAAGCTCTTCCGAGCCGAAAAGGTCACGGAAGGCGATGTACATCGCCAATCGCTGCGAGTCGAACACCTCGCTCGTGCGCAATCGTCCCTGGCGAAAACCCTCAAGCATGCTTGCCGCGCGCTCGAACGCCGAGCCTCGGGCCATGTCGTCTGCGAAACCGTCGATCGCCGCTGACGAAACCGCGCCGTACTCAGTTTCCTCCGAACGCAGGCGCAGAAACTCATCCCATTTGAGGCTTTCGTTGAAGCGCATGACCGGCCCAGCGGTCTGTCGCTGATTCTCCATCAGGCGATGATCGAAGAAACCCTCCATCGCGTAGATGCCCTTGTGCGTGCCGTTGATGGTCACATCGATGAAGTGGTACGGCACGGTCAGCAGCCCCTCGCGTCGCAGCGCCGCCAGCGCGATCCACTCATTGGCGTAGTCGCGCGTCATGGGATGCTGGATGGAAAACGTCGTCACGCCGCCGATGGCGTCATCGCTCCGGAGATTGATGCGCAGGGACCATTTGTCGGTCAGCCAGTGATCGGGCAGGTCGCCCTTGAGCCGCACCTTGGCCTTGGCCTCCTTGCCCATGAAGCGCACGGTCGCAGGCACGTAATCGTTGGCGTCGGTGACCAGGATTCCGGTGGCCAGCGCCTGCTCGCGCTTGTACGCGATGCGCTGCAGATCCATGTGCTTGATGTCAAGCGAAAGGCGATCAACTTCGTTCTCCGCTGCGACGCCCTTGGCGCAATTCAGGAGCACGTTCTCATGATCGACCGCCATCGCCTTGGCTGTGTGCAGAAGCGGATCGACGATGTTCGTGGCCAGACGGGAATTGGTGATGAACTGCAATCGCTTGCTGATGCCCGACTCTTCCGCACGTACACCGATGATCACGCCAACGGTTCCGGCCAGCCCGAGCCCGGCGACAATGATCACCATCACCAGCAGCGAAGGCAGGTTGACGATTCGCCGCCAAGGACCGCGACGGCGACGAGAATTGGACGGCGTGATTCGCAATGGAAGATTCTCAGGCGACTCCTCGGGCATCGATGAAGGAAATGCCCAGGCCCGGATCGAGAGCCTGCAGGGCGGCCTTGGCGCGATTCAATTGCGCAAAATCCTCAAACTCAACTAAGAAAGACGCTTCCACCGAGTTCGCGGTTTCATCAAATCTCGTCAAATTCGCGCCAGCGGAGTGTTCACCCAGCACCGCAGCCATCTTGTCCAGACTCACACGATTCGCCTGCCGGGAACTCAGCGTCAGGAACAGGTTCTGCGTCGCGTCCGATCCCTGGAAGCGGCGGCGAAGAAGGATGATGCTCGACACCACGATGAACGCAATGCTGGTGATCATGCCCTGGTCGGCGCCGAAGCCCAGACCGACCGCCAGCGACAGGAACAGGTATACCAGCTCCTCGGGCTCCTTGATCGCCGCCCGGAAGCGCACGATGGACAGCGCGCCGACCAGTCCCAGCGACAACGCCAGCGAACTCTTGACGATGCTGATGACCAGCATGGTCGTCAGCGACAGCAGCATGAAGTTGCGTGCGAAGCCGGCTCGGTTGGAGAGCGACGACCCGCATCGAACGTACAGGCGGCCGAGCAGATACGCGAAAAACGCGGCGAGAATGAAATTCGCCACGAACGCGAGCGCCGGCACCTGCACGCTCTGACTGGTCAAAAATTGTTCGAACGTCTCGAACTTCCCGGGAATGGCGATACCCTCTCTTCCCGCGCATCAGGGCAGTGGCGACTCTTCTCCGTGTCGCGAACTCAGGTCTGGCCCTGGCGCGCCGAACGCATAGCATGACACGTTTCCGACAGCGTGTGCAGGCGAGGCTCGTTGATCTTATCGTATCACGTGCCTCATGGGTTTTTGGCGTTGCACCGCTGAAGTTATCGGCCAGCGTCGCGCAATCCACAAAGATTGCTGCTGAGCATGGACTGCAGTCGCACGCATCCGAATCGCATCCGACGTGAAAACGCGCGAACTGGAAAACCTGGGTGTGCCGCGCGGCGAAGTCATGAGCCTCGCCATTCGCCTTGTCGCCGAAGCCTCCAAGCGCGGCTTGAACAAGACCGACCTTCGCGCTCGCGTTCAGGCGGTGGTC
>CAZCGB010000503.1:0-2934 GCA_964498045.1 uncultured Isosphaeraceae bacterium | reverse complement strand
GCTTGCCAGCGTCATGCCGATCGGCGCGCAGTAGTAGCTGCTGATCCACTTCGACAGGGCCAGAAGCTGCCCGGGCAGCCGCGCGGTCGAATCGTCACGCTTCAGCACGCACTTGACGGCATCGGTGTCAAGCTCAGTCTCTGCTGTGATGTCGAGGATGTAACCGGCCGTCCTGGTGTCGCCCCGGCCCAGCGGCACAATCACGCGATCGCCCGGCCGAAGTGATTGATTCTCCGCGGTGATGGCGTACGTCAGGCCGTCGGGGTAACGATCGACGCCACGCTCGACCACGACCCGCGCGAACCCGACCGCTTTTTCGCTGGCGAAGAGGCCCGGCATGTTCAAAGCAGTTTAGCCGACGAAATCTGCGGCAGAGCCCGCGCGAAGCCGAGATCAGCCGATGGTTGCGGAATCGGTCATCGAATTCCCGACTTCTTCTCCTTGCACCTGTGTCTCTGTGGTTCATTCCGGCAGTCGGACTTATGCTGGCAACCTTCCCATGCATCGCAGCGACCCCGAACTCCTCAAGGCGTGTCAGCGCGGCGATCAGGCGGCGTGGGATCAACTGGTCGATCACTACGGCCGCCTCATCTATTCCATTCCGCGCCGCTATGGGCTCAGTGAAGCCGATGCCGATGATGTCTTCGCCTCGGTTTGGGCCACGGTGTTCAAAAGCCTCGACTCGCTGCGCGACGACACGAAGCTTTCCGCGTGGCTGATCACCACTGCCCATCGTGAATGCTGGCGCGTCGGCAAGAAGCGTGGCACATACCATCAACTCGACCAGGCCATGCCCGACATTTCCTCGCCCAGCGATGCACACGCTGAAAAATGGGAACGTCAGCACATCGTGCGAACTGGACTGCGTGAGCTTGGCGGGCGATGCGAGGAACTGCTCACCGCGTTGTTCCTTGAACCCGGTGAACCGAGTTACGACGCGATCGCCCAGCGCATCGGCATGCCCGTGGGCAGCATCGGGCCGACCCGGGCGCGATGCTTTCAGAAACTGCAGTCGATCCTGCAGACGATGGGTTTGGACTTCTCCTGATTCGATGGCGGCGGGCTTGGCACATTCAATGGCGGGTACGCTTTCGGTTCGCGCCGCGTCGTTTGCCATGGATTCAGTCCTGAACGGGTCGTCAAAATCACGAGCCCTGCCTTGCTGCCTGATGACGCTACAATCGAACTTCGCCGACGGCAGGTCGACTTCGTTGAGGAAGCCACGGATGCGATCCTCCCGGCCAACTGATTGAGCGAAGCACGTGCGAGCATGATGCCGTTATGACTTCGGAGCAACCCAGCCCAGGCCAGCAGCCTTTGAACAACCCGCTTGCAGCCCGCCCGGCCCAGGCGGCGCTTTCCGTCAACGGATGGAACAGCGATTACATCCTTGCGATGTACGAGCAGTGGGCCGCCGACCGCGAATCGCTCGGCCCGCAGTGGCAGCAGTTCTTCACGGGATTCGATCTTGCATGCCGCGTTGTTCCCGAGGATGGCCAGGCCCGCGCCGGCGGCGCGAGCACGCTTGCCGACGGTATCAACTACGCCAAGCAGAGCAATGTCGCCTCGCTCATCTATCACTATCGCGATATCGGCCACCTCGCCGCCGACCTCAATCCGCTCGGCACGAAACGTCCGACGCCGAAAGGCCTGGAGCTCGAATCCTTCGGCCTCACCGAAGCTGACCTCGACAGCCGCTTCGACCCCGGCAACCTGCCGCTGCCCAAGCCCTCGCGCCTGCGCGACATCATCGACTTCCTCCGGCATTGCTACTGCGGCACCATCGGGGCCGAGTACATGCACATCGAGGACCGCGAGCGCGTCGCCTGGCTGCAGGAGAGAATGGAAAGCGTCGGCAATCGGCCGCGTTATTCACAGGACGAAAAACGCCGCATCCTCAACGCGCTCGTGGAAGCCGACGGCTTCGAAAACTTCCTTGACACGCGCTTCAAAGGCAAGAAACGCTTCGGCCTCGAAGGCGGCGAGACGCTCATCGCCATCCTGCAGGCCATCGTCAAGCGCGGCCCCGCGCTCGGGGCCAACGAATTCATCTTCAGCATGGCCCATCGCGGTCGGCTGAACGTCCTCGTCAACATCCTGCAGAAAACCTACGATCAGATCTTCACCGAGTTTGATGAAGCATGGGTCGAGGACTTCGTCGCAGGCGGCGGCGACGTGAAATATCACCGCGGCTACTCATCCGATCTCACCCTTGACAGCGGCGACAAGGTCCATCTCAGCCTCGGCGCGAATCCTTCCCACCTGGAGTTCGGCCACAGCGTGCAGCTCGGCCGCACGCGCGCCAAGCAGCGACTGCGCGGCGACACCGAACGCAGCCAGGTCATCCCCATCCTCATTCATGGCGATGCCGCGTTCCCCGGCCAGGGCATCGTCTCGGAACTCTTCAACATGATGGACCTTGATGGCTATCGCGTCGGCGGCTCCATCCACGTCATCGTCAACAACCAGGTCGGCTTCACCACCGATTCCAAGGACCTCTTCAGCGGCCGGTATTGCACCGACATCGCGAAATTCGCCGAATGCCCGATCTTCCATGTGAATCTCGATGATCCCGAAGGCTGCGCCTTCATCGCGCAGCTCGCCACCGAGTGGCGGCAGACCTTCAAGAGCGATGTCGTCATCGACCTCTGGTGCTATCGCAAGTACGGCCACAACGAGGGCGATGACCCGACGCTCACCCAGCCGCTGATGTACGAGCGCGTAAGAAGCCGCACGACCGTTCTGCAGAAATATTCGAAGTCGCTCATCGATGAAGGCGTGATCGGCGAAGCCGAGTTCAAGACGCTGTACGACAAAGTCCGGGCGGAGATGGATTCGGCCCAGTCGCGCGCCAAGGCTCAGCCGGTCGATCCCATCATCGATACCTTCAGCCTGCAATGGGTCGGCCTCACAGAGAAATACACCTCGACCCCG
>CAZCGB010000502.1:0-2969 GCA_964498045.1 uncultured Isosphaeraceae bacterium | reverse complement strand
CATCTGATCGCTCAAATCTGAACCTGGCGGCCATGGAATGGCCGGCGAAATCGCCTCAGACGCAGGATGAAGCTTCCCCTGAAAACGAATTGACGCAGGCTTGTGACCGTCCATGGTTGCACTCGCGGAAAGGGTGGGGTCGATAACTGGATATCGGCTGGCTATCGACTGCCCCCCAAGATTGGCTTCAGTATAACCGTCCTGCCCCGCCGGGTTTGCCAGTGCACAACTCGCGATTGCAGCAGGTCCAGACCCAAGGGATTTGCACTCCCTGCCGATAAGTGGGAAGTCGTCCGGCGCGCCTTGGCCTGCCCGTCGGTTGGACTGTCTGGTCGCTTGCCACTTCCATCATGCTCAGAGTGCCCATCGGACAAGCCGAGCCAGGCATGCGCCTCGCGCTGCCCATCATCCACCCCGAGCGTGGCCAGCTGTTGCTCAGCGATGGATTCCTGCTTGACGGAGGCCTGATCCGCAAGCTCGCCGAGCTGCAGATCACGGAAATCTGGATCGATTTCCCTGACACCGAGCAGATCAAGCAGTTTGTCTCGCCGTTCATTCTCGCGCAGCAGTCGCAGCTGGTGACGACCATCGCCGAGATGCTCGACCGGGCCCAGCGCGACGCCCACGCGCCGCTGGAATACGAACGCTATCGAAAGACCATTCAGGGCATGGTCGAATCGCTCGTCAGCGAACCGCTGGCGGCGGCGTACATGATGGAGCTTGGCGGCGGCGCGTCCAACGACCGGCGACACTGCAGCGAGGTCTGTCTGCTCTCGATCCTGCTCGGATTGAAACTGCAGGGATACCTGATCGAACAGCGTCGGCGATTGATGCCCAAGGACGCCCGCGATGTGGTCAGCCTCGGCCTGGGAGCAATGCTGCACGACATCGGCAAGACGCAGATTGATCCGGACGTGCGGGACCGCTACGAACAGACGCGCGACCCCCGCGACGCCCGCTACCGCGAGCATGTCGTTCTCGGCCAGAAAATGCTCAGCGGCGCGATCGCCCCGTCAGCCGTCGGCGTCGTGCTGCATCATCACCAGCATTTCGACGGCACGGGCTTCCCGGGCGGCGATACGATCGTCGGGGCCGGTCGTGGCCTGGCGGGCGATGACATTCATGTTTTCGCGCGCATCGCGTGCGTGGCGAACCATTTTGATCGCCTTCGCCGCACCGCCGATGGCCAGGTGCAGCCGCGCGTGCGCGTGTTGCACAAGATGCTGGCGACGCCGCTCGCCTCGCGATTCGATCCCATCGTGCTCGCGACACTTCCTGCCGTCGTGCCCGCGTATCCGCCCGGTTCGCTCGTGCGGCTTTCCAATGACGTGCGCGCGGTTGTCATCGACTGGCACACTGAAGCCCCGTGCCAGCCCACCGTGCAGGCGCTTCGCGACGGCGAGGACAGCATCTTCGACATGCGTCCCGACGGCCATCGCATCGACCTGCGGCAGGAACCTGACCTGCGCGTCGTGGAGCATGACGGCGTGGATGTCACCAGCGACAATTTCCGGCTGATCAATCCCATTTTCCCGCAGCAAGAAGCGCCAAAAAACGCAGCATGACGTGTGCCGGTCGAGCCGCCGAAAGCGAAGCAGCAGCGGCCGTGAACTTCATGCTGTAAACCATTGCATAACAATGGTTTATGGCAAGGCATTTCCATCAAGAATATCAAGATCAGCAGCCCCGATAGGCATCGATTTCGCCTACAATCAATGTCTTGCCACGAACCCTGAAAAAACCTGCCGAAGTCGCCGCGCCGGAGCCTCGTTCAGAGGGCCATCCGACGCCTGCCGCTTCCACGTCCAACACCCCTGTCCTGCCTTCCAGTTCGTCCAGGGAGGCCTCGATTGCCGCCGTCGCGCACGCGGATCTCACCGCAGCAGGCAGCGACAACTACACCTCCGAATCCATCCAGGTGCTCGAAGGTCTCGAAGCGATCCGCAAGCGGCCGGGCATGTACGTCGGCGGCGTCGGCCTCAACGCGCTGCATCATCTCGTCTATGAATGCGTCGACAACGCCATCGATGAAGTGATGGCCGGATTCGCCACCACCGTCACCGTCCGGATCGGCGTCGACGGCTCATGCACCGTCATCGATGACGGCCGCGGCATGCCCGTCGATCCCATGAAGAGCGACAACCCCAAGGTCGATGGCCGGCCTGCGGTGGAAGTCATCATGACCGAGGTCCATGCGGGCGGGAAGTTCGATGACAACACCTACAAGGTCTCCGGCGGCCTGCACGGCGTGGGCGTCAAGTGCGTCAACGCCCTCTCCGAGTGGACCGAAGTCGAAGTCAACAAGAACGGCAAGGTCTACCTCATCACCTTCGCGCGCGGCGCCGTCATCAAGCCTCTGGATGTGATCGCTGAGCGGCCTGACGGCGACGTCGCCGCCCGACGCAACGGCACGCGCATCTCATTCCTGCCCGACAGCGAGATTTTCCCCGACACCATCTTCCGCTACGACAGCCTGCAGCACCGCCTGCGCGAACTGGCGTACCTCAACCCCGGCGTGACCATCCGCTTCATCGATGAACGCGTGGACGAGCGCGGCCGGCGGCGCGATGAGACGTTCCATTTCGAAGATGGATTGAAGGGTTACGTCGAGCACCTCAACCGCAGCAAGACCATCATGAGCCCGTCCATCGCCTTTCATGGCGAGGATGAGGCGAACGACCTTGGGCTCGTCGCCGACATCGCCCTGCAATACACCGACGCCACCAACGAACTGATGCTGGCGTTCGGCAACAACATCGTCAACCCCGACGGCGGCACTCACGTCACCGGCTTCAAGAACTCGCTGACGCGCACCATCAACAACTACGCGCGCAAGAAGGACCTCATCAAGGACCTCACGCCTTCGGGCGAGGATTTGCGTGAAGGCCTGACCGCTGTGGTCTCGGTGAAGTTGAAGAACCCGCAGTTCAACAACCAGACCAAGGAGAAGCTGCTCAACCCCGAAGTCG
>CAZCGB010000501.1:0-2971 GCA_964498045.1 uncultured Isosphaeraceae bacterium | reverse complement strand
CTTTTCGCCGTTGATCGCGATCGCGCCGCCGGCGAGGAACTCCCGGGCCTCGCGCTTGCTCTTGACCAGGGAAGTCCCCGCAAGCAGTTCAACAAGATCGACGCCTTCGCCTTCGAGACTCGCTTTCGCATGCGATGAATTCGGAACGTCGGCGAAGACCTCGTCAAGCATCGCCGGGTCGAGTTCGCGCACATCGCCCGAAAACAGCGCGGCGGCGGCCTTCTCGACTTTCTGCAATTCCGCTGGGCCGTGAATCATGCTCATCATCTGCCGGGCGAGTTCGCGTTGCGCGCCGCGCTCCTGCGGCGCGGCCGCGTGCTTCGACTCAATCGCCGCGATCTCATCCCGGGAGAGCATCGTGTACCACTTCAGCCATTGAGCGACATCAGCGTCGGGCAGGTTGATCCAATACTGGTAGAACGCGTACGGACTGGTTCGATCCTGCGTATCCGAAGAAAGCCAGATGGCGCCCCCCGAACTCTTGCTCATCTTCTTGCCATCTGATCGGGCCACCAGCGGCGCGGTGACGCCGAACGACTGATTGTCGCCGGCATGCAGACGGTCGCGGCGAATAAGGTCGATTCCGCCGACGATGTTGCCGTACTGATCCGCGCCGCCCAGCTGCACGGTGCAGTCGGCGACTCTTCGCAGGTGCAGGAAGTCGTACGCCTGCAGCAGGATGTAGCTGAACTCGGTGTAGCTGATTCCATGCTCGCGCTCTTCCAGCCGCTTGCGAACGGAATCGCGCGTGATCATCTCATTCACGCTGAAATGCTTGCCGATGTCGCGCAGCATTTCGATGTAGCCGACTTTCTCAAGCCAGTCGATGTTGTTCATCAGCAGCGCGCGATTCGGCGCACTTGACGAGAAATCCAGCAGTCTCTCCATGATCCTGCGCTGGCTGGCGACGTTGGCCATGACCTTGTCACGCGTCATCAGCGTGCGCTCGGCGTCGCGGCCGGAGGGATCGCCGATCAGGCCTGTCCCGCCACCCATGAGTACGATCGGCGTGTGGCCGGCGCGCTGCCAGTGCATGAGCAGTTTCACCGGAATGAAGTTGCCGATGGTCAGGCTGTCAGCGGTCGGGTCGAATCCCGCATAGGCGATGCGCGGCGATTCCAAGTGCCTTCGAAGGTCTTCACCCGCTGTGGCCTGATGCAGAAGGCCCCGCCACTGGATTTCATCGAGAAACGACATGCTGGATTCGCCGAAGGTAGGATTGACGTACACTGATGATGTTGCACGGACAGGCGACGGCCGACCGAACGTGGTCGATAGCGTAGCAGCGCGAAAGCCTTCCTACCCGCTCGATCACCCAGCGTCGCCGTTCAGCGCCCGCTCCATCGACAACCCACCAAAGGATGCGACGATGCACTCTCACACCAGCCCCAATGATGATCAAACTGCTGCCAGCGGCATGCCGCGACGCGATGCTCTCGCCTCGATGGGCATGGGCGCTGCCGCGCTGATTTCCGCCGGTGGCTTCGCCGCCAGCGCGTTCGGGCAGGACTCGTCGCCCGTCAAGCCCACCGTGATGCCTGTCACCCCCGAAATGCTTGGCTGGGATCCGAAGACCAGCCAGTACGTGCTCCCTTCGCTGCCGTACAAATACGATGCGCTGGAGCCGCACATCGACAAACAGACGATGGAACTGCATCACGACAAGCACCACAAGGCGTATGTCGATGGCTTGAACAAGTCACTGACGGGCATCAAGGAGTTTCGCGCGGGCGGCACGGGCGACATCCGCGCATTGTCGCGCGATCTCGCGTTCAACGGTTCAGGCCACATGCTGCACACGATCTTCTGGCGCGTCATGGGCCCGCCTCCAAGCGCCGGCGGCCAGGCTGTCGGCGCGCTCGGCGAGCGCATCAACCGCGACTTCGGGTCGTTCAAGGCGTTCTCCGATCAATTCCAGGCGGCGGCGGTCGCCGTCGAAGGCGGCGGCTGGAGCATCCTCGCGCTTGAGCCCATCAGCGGTCAACTCGTCATCATGCAGGCGGAAAAGCATCAGAATCTCACGATGTGGGGCGTCGTGCCCATCCTTCCGCTCGACGTCTGGGAACACGCGTATTACTTGAAATACCAGAACAAGCGCAAGGATTACGTCGCTGCGTTCATGAACGTCATCAACTGGGAAGCGGTGAATCGTCACTACGAAGGCATCGCTGCCCGCGTTGCGCATGGTTGAACGCGAGTGTTGTGTGCAGCATCGCCGGGGAACATCAAACGCCTGAAGCGCCGAGACCTGCGTCTTGCATCGGAGACATGGGCGCGGACCATGTGCGCAGTTCAAGTCGAACCGGTCTGCGCACGAACCAGACGATCATGAACACCGGCAATGCCCAGGCCCAAATCACGCCGATGAAGACGCCCACAACGCCGAAGATGCTCATGAAACTCTGCATGCCGGCCATGTTGTTGCCGGATTTCGCCATCGACGCGAACTGCGCCTGCTGAATCCGATAGCCCACGTAGCTGCTGAAAACGGCAAGCAACATCTTGCCCACGCTCCAACCAAGAATGATGTTTCGGGATTGAGCACGGCGGGAAAGCAGAAGCAGGCCGCCAATCAACAGCGTCGCCCCCGCCAGTGATGTGAGGAGAGCGATGATCAACAGCCAGCCGCGCCAATCAGCCATGCCCGCGAAAGGATCAAATCCGCTCTGCGCGGTCATGTTCGGCAGATGCGAAACAATCAGCGGACCGATCAGGCTCAGGATTCCCTGCAGAAACCCCAGCGAGCCAAAGATGATCGCCAGCACGCCGAGCACGGTTGGCCACACCGTCCGGGCCTGAGGCACGGTGCCGGGGCTCAGCGGCGGATGCAGTTGAATCGGCGCAAGTGCGTCGGATTGCGGTTGATCCATGCACAAACTCCTCGACGCTTACGGCCAGGTGGCGATCTCATCGGTGATCTTGCGGCGCGAGAGATAGAAGCCGATGAACAGCGGATACACAGCCCAAACCC
>CAZCGB010000500.1:0-2989 GCA_964498045.1 uncultured Isosphaeraceae bacterium | reverse complement strand
GCGCACGTACCACTCGACGGGCATGCGGTATTCACGCTCGGTCGCCGGCTCCCATTTAGCCAGCGCCCGCATGTAGGCGATGCGGTCGCGGTCGCCGGCCTTGCCCATCGGCAGATTGGCGACGGATTTCTGGTAGCTCTCCTCGATCGCCTTGCGCAGCGCACGCGGGCTGGCGTTGGCCTTCGATTCATCAATGGTCGTCTTCTCTTCTTCAAGCGGAGGAATGGGCTTGGCGCCGTTGGACCCCGGACGGGCCGCCAGCGCCGCTTCCAGCGCGGCCACGCGCTTCTGCAGGTCGTCCGACTGCTTCCGCGCCGCGGCGAGGTCCGCTTCAAGGTCCTTCACCTTGGTGGTCAATTCCTGATTCTGCTTGCGCAGATCGCTTTCGCTCTGGGCCCAAGCGGGCGTGGAAAGACATGCCGCGCCAAACAGGGCCAAGGCAAGCGTCACAGGCGACAAAGAGGCCATTCGACGGACATTGTGCAGGTGGCGATTGGTCATGACGTGTTGGTTTCCATCCAGCGGCCTCGGGAACCCGATGTTTCCGGGCGGTTGAGGCTTTCTAAAGTTCGGGCGAGATCGGGAATTCCCCGCCAAGTTTGCCGATTCTTACCATAGTATCAGGCGATCCGCAGCCTCGGCCGCAATCTTTCCCGCTGCCGTGCGTAGAAGAAGGTGGCAGGAGTCGTCGCCCGAGGCCAGTCGCCGCGGCGCATTTGGGTCGTTGATCGAATAGGGGTTCCGACCATGAACGAAATCCGCAATCTGCTCAAGACCGCCGGCTCGCGCCTGAACTTGAGCGCGTTTCTCGATCGGCTGCACTGGGTGGCGATCGTCGTCGCCGGTGTCGCGCTGGCGCTCATGATCGCCGACCGCATCCCCGCGCAGGCGTTCGTGCCGTGGATGTGGGTCGGCCCGTCGCTGGCTGCGCTCGCGATCATCATCGCCGTCGTATGGTGGCGGCAGCGGCTGCCTTCCGAGCAGCATGTGGCGGTGGTGGTGGACGAGCGGCTTGATCTGCGCGAGAAGCTTTCGACCGCGCTGTGCATGCAAGGCCGCGATGACGCCTTCGCGCAAGCCGCTATCGAAGACGGCGTGAACGCCGCCCGCGATCAGCGCACGCACGAATTGGTGCGCCGTCGATTCAAGGTTGAGCCGCCGCGTTTGTGGTGGATCAGCCCGCTGCTGGTCCTCAGCGCGATGCTCATGTCGATCGTGCCGCAGATGGACTTGTTCCGCAAGGACGCCCCCGCGCAGTCCGACGTGCTGCAGGCCAAGATGCAGGCGGAGGAGGCGGTCGACGCCATCGTCAACACCATCAAGGAATCGCCCGAGCTGGAGAAGGAACTCTCCGCGATGCTCGGCGAGATGAGCAAGGAAGGCACCGACCCCAACGCGCCGTTCAAGAAGCCCGATGACATCAAGCGCGATGCGCTCAAGAAGGCCACCGACATTCAGAAAAAACTCGAAGAGATCACCAACGGCGAAAAGGGCAAGACCGCTGAGGCGATGGAGCAGGCCCTCAACCAGTTGCAGAAGCCCGAAGAGGATGGCGACGCGAAGGAGCTTGCTGAGGCGCTCTCGAAGGGCGACTTCGCCAAGGCGCAGCAGGCGATCAAGGACCTGATGGCCAAGGCCGAGAAGGGTCAGTTGTCGCCCGAGGAGAAGAAGGCGGCCGCGGAGGCGCTGGAGAACATCGCCAAGCAGTTGGAGGAGCTCGCCAAGCAGCAGCAGCAGTTGCAGGAGGCGCTCAAGCAGGCCGGGCTTGATCCGAATCTCGCCAACAATCCGCAGGCGATGCAGCAGGCGATTCAGAACGCGCAGAACATGAACCAGCAGCAGAAGCAGGAGCTGCAGAAGATGGCCCAGGCGCAGCAAGCCGCCGCCCAGATGTGCCAGGGCATGGCCGGCGCGTGCCAGAACATGGCTGCGGGCTTGAACGGCCAGCAGGGCAAGGGGGCCCAAGGCGCGCAGCAGGCTGGCAAGATGCTCAGCGACATGGAAGCCATGCAGCAACTGCTGCAGCAGGCCAAGCTCGCGCAAGGCCAGTGCCAGGGACAATGCCAGGGACTGGGTCAGGGCCTGGCGATGGGAAACAAGCAGGGGCCGGGCATGGGACCGCGCGGCCAGGGCGCGGGCGGCAAGGCTCCCATCGCGCCCACGCCCACCGCCACCAAGGAAACCAAGGCTGAAGTCAACACCGTCGAAGGCGACATCATCGCCAAGACCCTGTTTGATGGCGAACAGGTCCGCGGCGAATCGAAGGCCAAACTCGTCTCCGTCATGGAGCAGGCCCGCCAGGGCTTCGACGAGGGCCAGCAGGACGAGGCCACGCACCGCAAGTACCAGGAGGCCCAGCAGCACTACTTCGGCGAGCTGGAGAAACTCACCAAGGCGCTGATGGAAGAGAAGGCTGCAGAGAAGAAACCTGCGGCGGCCGAGGGCGACGAGACGAAATCAACAGAAGGCGACGCCAAGCCCGCCAGCGGCAACTGAGAGTTCGGTGGCACAGGCGTTTCGCCTGTCTGTCGCAAGCCGCTTGGATCATTGCTGGCGCCTGAGCTTTTGAACCTGTCGCACCAACCGCATCCGCTACACTCTCGTTATGCAGAGTCGCATCGCCTGTCTAATGAGTGGCGTCATTTTTCTTGCGCTGCCCTTGGCGTGCTCGCGCAAGTCCAATGATGCCGAGGCGGTCGTGCTCTACGTCTCCGCCGACGAGCACATCGCGCGCGAGGTCATCGATCGCTTCCAGAAGCAGACCGGCATCAGCGTGCAAGTCGTCGGCGACACCGAAGCCAAGAAGACCACCGGCCTGGTGGAACGCCTGCGGGCCGAGAAGGACCATCCGCAAGCCGACGTGTTCTGGTCCTCGGAAATCGTGCAGACAATCGCGCTCGCGGATGAGGGCGTGCTCGACGAGCATCTCTCAGATGCGACCAAGGACTGGCCGCGCGAGTGGCGCGACGGGCAGCGGCGTTGGTTCGCG
>CAZCGB010000499.1:0-2989 GCA_964498045.1 uncultured Isosphaeraceae bacterium | reverse complement strand
TGAAGGCACGCGGCCCGGATCGGCCGCCCGCTTAATTGCACGATCCGCGCCAGCCGGTCCTCCGCTCTTCACAACGTCGAATCAACATGCTGCACAGCGATGCGAAGACGCGAACCTGGCATGCACGACTGGGCGGCGCCCTGCGCCTTGACCAGGCGCGGCTGATCGGCATTCTGAACGTCACGCCCGATAGTTTCTCCGACGGCGGCGCCTATGCCGACGCGGATGCCGCCGTCGCCGCCGCACTCCGCATGCTCACCGAAGGCGCGATCATCATCGACGTCGGAGGTGAATCGACACGGCCTGGCTCGGAAGCGGTGACTGATGACGAGCAGATTCGCCGGACTGTGCTGGTCATCAAGGCATTGCGAAGCGGCTGGCGCGACGCCGCCCGCAGTCATGCGATTTCGATCGACACGACGCGTTCGCGAGTGGCTCTTGCCGCGCTTGACGCCGGGGCGGACATCATCAATGACGTATCGGCGGGGACCGACGATCCCGACATGCTGCCGCTCGCGGCTTCGCGGCGTTGCGGCCTGATCCTGATGCATCGTCTGCGCCAGCCGCGCGACGATTCGTTCAGCACCCACTATGCTTCGCACGACATGCCCGACTACGGCGGGGATGTGTACGGCGTGGTGCGTGACTACCTGCAAATGCGCGTGCAGGCCGCCGTCGCCGCAGGCGTCGATCGTCGCGCGATCGTCATCGACCCCGGCTTGGGCTTCGGCAAGACCGTCGCGCAGAACCAAGAACTCGCGGAGCGACTGGGCGAATTGCAGCACGATCTCGATCTTCCCGCGCTCAGCGCGGCAAGCCGGAAGAGTTTCCTCGGGCAACCGTCCGGCGCGCCGCGACGCGACCCGCTCCCCGGCCCAACATCGCGCGAGAGACTGGACGCCGGGCTGGCGCTGACGCTGTCACATTGGCAGGCGGGCGTGCGGCTGTTCCGCGTGCATGATGTCGCAGCGCATGCACAGGCGCTGGCTCCCGCGCAGGGTGGGGAACAAAAGTCCCTCGCCGATGGTTGAGAGAAAGCACGCGATTGCTACGATGCCGCGGGCCACGTGCGTATTGAAACGGTCGGCATTGACCGAACAAGCGTGTAACCCAACGACCTCTTCGCGCATCAGAAGGATGCAGCGTACCCCGAAAGGAACCACTTCCATGGCCGGCGCCACAGTTGAATTCACCGACACCAACTTCGACAGCGAAGTGCTCAAGAGCGACAAGCCCGTGCTGGTCGACTTCTGGGCCGAGTGGTGCATGCCGTGCAAGATGCTCACGCCGACGATTGATCAACTCGCCGCCGAGTACGCCGGCAAAGCGAAAGTGGGCAAGGTGGACACCGACAGCAACCGCCAGACGGCGCTGAAGTACGGCATCAACGCCATTCCCACCGTCATCCTCTTCAAGAACGGCCAGCCAGCCCAGAAGTTCGTCGGCCTGACCAAGAAAGACGCCTTCAAAAGCGCTTTGGATGCGCTTGTCAGTTCCCCAGCAGCCTGAATTGATCGCGCCAGTATCATGCATCGCATGACACCGGCGCGATTTCGTTTTTTCCTGCTTGCAATGATTCTCACGCTGGCGGGGGGTGCGATATCGGTGTTCGCCGGCACGCAGCCGATGGTCACCAGCGATGTGCTGCGCATCCGGGAGGTTCTGTCGATCGACGTGGCGCGCGACGGCTCCAAAGCCGTGTATGCGGTGAAGTCCATCGCCGATGTCACGCCGGCCCCTGCCATGCCTGTGGCCTCCCAACCCGCTGCGGCGACATCGTCATCGACATCACCCGCAGCACGGCCGGTGTGGAAGTACCAGTCGCATCTATACATGCTTGATCTCACGACGCCCGACGCGAAGCCGCGGCAGCTCACATCGGGGTTGCGCTTTGATTTCTCACCCCGGCTGTCTCCAGACGGCAAGCGCATCGCGTTCGTACGTTCACAGCCGCGCAGCGATTCTCAGCCGGGCAACGAGAAGGAAGGTGACAACGACCGCGCCACCGCGCCGCAGATCTGGATTCTGCCGGTCGACGGTGGTGAGGCGTGGCAACTGACCGATCTGCCCGACGGTTGCGACGATCCGTTGTGGTCCCCCGATGGACGCCGACTGCTCGCCGGCGCGGAGGTGAAGTTCACCGATCTTGAAGGCATACCCACCTGGCCTTCCGAGCGGCCGAAGCGGACTTGGAAGGACTCGCGGCCGGGCGGGTCGGGAGGAGGCGGGCACTCGTCACCAGACGGCGATCGCGCGCAAGTCCGCGCCTGGCTGGACGAGAACGCCGACGAGGCGGATCCAATCGTCATCACGCGCGAGCACTTCCAGGGAGAACTCGCGCTTCAGGATTCAATGACGTTTCGGCATTTGTTCCTGATGGACGCGCCCGAGGGCGTCACCGTCGCGCGGCCGCTCACACTCGATCGTGTGAAGCGCCTCACCAGCGGATTCTTCGACCACAACGATCCCGCCTTCACCTCCGACGGCATGGGCGTGCTGTACGCGGCGAAGAAGCCCGTTGATGTGCATCCTGATCGCGTCCTTCTCAGCGACGTCTGGCGCGTGAACATCGACGGCAGCAACGATCACAAGGTCCTGTCGCTCGAGGGTTGGGCTCTCAGGTCGCCCAAGCCCAGCCGCGACGGCGCGGTGATCGCCTTCCTGGGCACGAAGATCGATGAACCCGCGTTCCGGCAGACGCAACTGGGTATGGCGTCGCTCAAGGCCGAGACCGCATCCGATCCGGTGTGGTTGACCGATGAGGCGAACTTGCCGGCATCAATCGACGCGTTTGAATGGCTGGGGTTGCAGCCCGGACTTATTTTTTCCGCCGCGATGAAAGGCGGATTCCCGCTCATGACGGTGAGTCCAAGCCTGTTGCAACCGGCGACGCTGATCGGTGAAGAGGACGGCCGCGAAGTCGGCGTCAGCGCGTTTGCGGCAGGTGGCGGCGCCATTGTTTGCAGCGTCGCCAGCGCGTCCAACCCAT
>CAZCGB010000498.1:0-2991 GCA_964498045.1 uncultured Isosphaeraceae bacterium | reverse complement strand
TGCCTCTCAATCATGCACTTGTCAAAGAGCCTTGCCTGAACACCGAAACTCGGGCGACAGGGACTTCAGGTTCGATGATCCAAACCTTGGTCGACGGTCGGCGATTCTCGTTGGGCAGGCCGGACGACCTGTAACCAATCGTCCAAAGCGAGTTGCGTAGCATAGGCACTTCGCCGCACCTGTCAAGTCCGCGGCAAACCGATTCCCTGCTATCGCCAAACGCGATCATCCAATCAGAATCCAAACATTCCGGAAGGCGATAATCCAGGCGCTAAAACCATTCATTCCGGGGTGAAAAAAGAACCGGCCCGGCGAGAACGCCGGGCCGAGTTACACACAGGTTCTTCGCAGGTCAGTTCGTCGCGCCGCCGCTGTCGCTTCCGGCCCGCGGACCGTCTTTGCCGGCGGAGGCGACGGCGTCGTTGTCAAGGTCGGACAGTTTCACCCGGCCGATCAGACGCTTTCGATCAGGGTCGGCGTACTCACTTCTCGGCGAACGCCACTCGATTTTGTTTGGATCGCTGAGGCTCTGCAACAGCACCATCGCGCCATAGCCGTTCTTCTCGTCCTGCGGATCGGCCCCGAGCACAGGCACGACATCGAGAACGAACCAGTCGGTGCCGTAGTCAACACTCTTGCCGCCTTGTGACGCTTTGGTGTCACCAACACGAGAGCCTGGCGAAAGACGGAATGGCTCGGCCCACCAGCGGCCATTGTGGAAGCGATACACCTCTGCCGTCGCCTGGCCAACCGGCATCCCGATCGACGTTGCGGTGGATGTGAACGCCTGCGTCACGAACAACCGCAGCGGCGGCTGCGCTGTGATCGCCTCGCTCCATTCGCTGGGTTCGGATGACAACGTGAACCGTTCGGCGAGCGGCTGCTGTTCTGGAATCAGTTCGAGTTTGCGGCCGAACAGCGGGTTGTACACTTCAACTGTGATGCGATAGCGATAAGTCTTGCCTGGCGTGATGCTGAGATCGTGAGCCCAGATGTCGATCACGGGCTCGGCTTCATCTTTGGCCACCACCACTTCCACAGCCTTGACCGGCTGCGCGCCCTCGATCTTGGCGATTTCGGCATCGAGTTGGGCGAGCTGGGCTTCGAGCTTCTTTCGTCGCGCCCACATTCCTTCGCACGCCGCGTTGAGCGCTGCGCCGCCGGCGCCGCCTCGCATCGTCCCGCCGGACATGCCGGCGCCTTGATCTCCGCCAGCGCCTTCGCCCGGGGCCGCCCCGCCACCACCGCCGCCGCCAGATTTGGGCTTCGGCGTCTTCGGTTCTGGCTTCTTCGGCTCCGGTTTCGCCGGCGGCGTATCGGGGCAGCCACGGTCCTTCAAAGACTTGATGATGCCGTTGAGGCGCTTCTGCACCTCTGCGCGTTCCTGCTTTTCCGCTGCTGCCGGGTCATCGGGCTTGATGTTCTGAGCGCCGCTGTCTTTTCCGCCGGGCGCGACCCAGCTCTCGGTGAGCGTGCCATAGAACGGCGGTTGAATGATCTGTGCGCGAATGGCCGGATCGACCGCGCTTGAGAGCGCCCAGTTGCGAATGGAGTCGTCGATCGTCTTGTCCTTGAGCTCCACGCGGAACGAGAAGTAGCCCGGCAACGGCGTGATGACCGAAGGGTTCACCCAGTTGCCGTCCACATACTCTTCACGTTCGAGTTTCAGATCGATGAAATCGACGCGGTTGTTGTACCACTGAAGAAGGAACGCCGCTGCGCCGTTGGGATCATCGGTGCTGTACTGCTTGAGGAGGTCCGACACCGGAAACTTCGCGCTGACGGTGTTCCATGTGACATCGTACGGAGCGGCGGTCGCGCCCAGGAGTGTTTTCAGGCCCTCGGTGCCCTCAACCACTTCAGGCTGGATCGTGTCAAAGAACTGATTTGTAGCAAGGGCGGTCGCCTGCGGCACCTTCGGCGAGTTGAACGGGCGATTTCCGACAGGTCCCCCACCGCTGCCCAAGGAGTTTTTTGATCCCGCGACAAACATCGTCGGACTGGGCACGACCGGCGAAGTCATGCGTTCATCAAGGCGGGCGAGGACTGGCATGGCCGACGCAGGGAATTCATACTTGCTGGTCCCGCTGAGTTGCGCATCAACGGTGGCGGCCTTGTCCTTGAGCAGTTGATCCACATCGCCGGGCGAAATGGTCTTGCCCGCGACGGACACAGCATTGGGCTCGCCCAGGAACTGCATGGCGACGAGCGCAAGGCACACCACCAGCGCAATGCCGAGGACGAGCCGTTCGATGTTCTGTTCCCAGAAACTAATGCCTTTGGTTTTCATGGCTGGTTTCCGTTCCGTTTCCACGAGCAAGAGCGAGCGACGATCAACGCCGATCAAACAGCGATGTTCACTAGAAAAGTCATCCGGCCGGCGGCGGTGCCTCGGAAGGAGCGGGTGGCGTGTCCGGCGCGATGCCGAGTTCGGTGCGCAACGCTGGCGGCATGAACGCCTTTGTCCATTCGCGCAGCCAGACCGTCTCCATTCGAATGGTGGCCAGGCACACCGGTTCACCGCCGAAATAGTACCCCTGCTCGGTGGCGGCAAATGGATCAGTGGCCTCGACCGTCAGGTTGGTGATGGTGTTGAAGTTGTAGCGGCTGATGTCATCAAGCACCTTCGGAAGCCGCGCGGTCTCCACGACGATCGCGAAGTCGACGGTCAGCACGTCAAACAGCGGATTGGTGATGAGTCCATTGAACGAAGATGCATAATTGCGAGTGATCGCGGCCTTGGGATTCGCGGCCATGCCTCCCGCGCCGCCTGCGTCGCTGCCGTCGCCGGTGGGCGGAGGCGGAGCGGTCCCCGCACCTTCGGCGCCGAAGCCGCCGGATGCCCGGCCGGGATTGGCGCCAGAACTTGACGGATCCGCTGAAGCCACTCCGGGCAGATCTTTAATGACAATTCCACTGAACTGTTTCACCGGCGCGTCTGCGACCGTGTTTGCGCCCTTGTTGGCTGAAGCGATGGCGCGAAGCACGTCT
>CAZCGB010000497.1:0-2993 GCA_964498045.1 uncultured Isosphaeraceae bacterium | reverse complement strand
TCCGCCGGGCGTCGAGCTTCAACACTGACCGTCTTGACCCCATTTACCGTGACCCCCACGAAGCCGGTACGCGGATGTTCCTGCACTACGGCGACCTCTGCGACGCCAATTCGCTCTCCAAGATCATCCGCACCATCAAGCCGACCGAGGTCTATAACCTCGGTGCGCAGAGTCATGTTCGCGTGAGCTTCGACAATCCGATCTACACCGCCGACACCGATGCTGTGGGCGCGCTGAAATTGCTCGAAGCCGTGCGCGATTATCAGGATGCCTCGGGCTACCAGATCCGGTACTACCAGGCCTCAAGCAGCGAAATGTTCGGGAAGGTCCAGGAGGTTCCCCAAAAGGAAACCACCCCGTTCTATCCGCGGTCGCCATATGGCGTGGCCAAGGTCTTCGCCCACTGGGCGACGGTGAACTACCGAGAGGCCTACGGCTTGCACGCCTCCTGCGGCATTCTGTTCAACCACGAATCGCCGCGCCGCGGCGAAACATTTGTCACCCGCAAGATCACCCGCGCCGTCGGCCGCATCAAGCTCGGCATGCAGAAGAAACTGTACATGGGCAACATGGATTCGCAGCGCGACTGGGGCTACGCGGGCGATTACGTCAAGGCCATGTGGCTGATGCTCCAGCAGGCGAAGGGCGATGACTACGTCGTCGCGACCGGACGCATGATTTCGGTGAAGAAGTTCGCTGAACTCGCTTTCGGCTGCGTCGGGCTTGATCCCAAGGACTTCATCTCCATCGACCCGCGCTACTTCCGCCCGACCGAAGTCGATGAACTGCTGGGCGACCCGTCAAAGGCGAAGAAGCAGCTCGGCTGGGTTCCCGAGACAAGCGTGGAGCAGTTGGCGCAGATGATGGTGGATCACGACATGGAGCTAGCCCGCAGGGAAAAGACGCTGCGCGACGCCGGCCACGAGCTGCCCGCGACGATGGGGCATGATCAGTAGGAATCGCAATTCGAAGTTGCGTCTTCCGCCGTCGCTCGGATTTCAAACTTTACATTTAGCGCGTTTCCGAACTGGTGCTCGCCGTCGGCGTCCACGCCTTTTCGCGCATTGAGCGGTATTGGGCCGCCTTCTCTGGCTTGTTCCACGCGCTGTAGAGGTTGACGTAGCCGAGGATGATGTCGTCGGGGTGGCTCTCGATCGTGCCGTTGCTGACGCCGCCCGCAAGCGTTGCGGCGACGCCGAGTTCCGTCTCCGCCTGTTCGAACTGACCCTGAAGGACGCGCTGATCGGCGAGGAAGAGATGGAATCGTGCGCGGGTGATCGCGCTGGGCTCGTCGGCCTCCTTCGCCTGCAGCGCACGGAACTGCGTTTCGGCCTCATCCAGCCGGCCCTGCAATGACACGAAGCGGGCGAGGTACATCTCCGAGGTGAAGGTCATCGCCAGATGTCCGGAGCCAAGCGAGGTGAGCACGTCGAACAGCTTGCGGGCCATCACTTCGCCTTCGACGCCTCGTCCGTCGCGCTCGAGGAAGCGCAATGAGTCGGCGATCACGCCGACCAGCACGGGGTCCGTCTCGGCATGCCCGGCCTGCCGCATGCAATCGACGCGCTTGATCCAGATGTCGGCGGGCTCCTTGGATTCGCCCAGGCAATTCTGGGCGAACGACAAGACGTACCACGCGTAGTCGCGGATGGATGAGCATTCGGGGTAGCGGCCCTGGGTCTTCTGCAGCACGGCGCGGCAGGTCTCGGCGGCGTCGCGGCAGCGGCCCTGCTGCCAGTCGATGTCGGCCAATCGCAGTCGCGAATCCAGCGTCCAGTAGGCGTCGGGGCCGAAGAACCGCGTCGATCGTTCGATGCTCTCGCGGACGAACGGCTCCATCGCGCCCATCAGCGCAGGATCGGGGATGTCAGCGTCATACGCACGGCGGCGCTGCGTGCGGATCAGCGCCTCAAGCACCTCAAGCTGACGTCGATCGTCGTCCCCCGCGGCGAGGATGCGCTCGCGCACCGCCAGCAAGTTCCGCTCGGCTTCGTCGTAGCGCCCGCGCAGCATGTCGATCATGCCCTGAAGCCTCTGCACTTCAATGGCGGCGTCGCTGTCGGGCTTGAACACCCGCGCCACGCGCGGGGCGGCGTCCCTCAGCACCGCCTCGGCCTCGGCAGTCTCTTCGCGCCCCGCGTGCTGGCCGGCGATGCGCAGCTGCACGCCGATGGCGCGCGGATCATCGGGCCCGGCCACCTGGAGCCAGATCGCCAGCACGCGGCTGAGTTCCGCCTGCGCCGCCTTGCTGTTCGACAGCCGCGAATACACCTCCGCCAGCATGAGCCGCACCTGCACCTCCAGCTCGGGATGATCGGCGAAGCGCGTCGCGGCGTCGCGCGAGGCGTCGCCCATCACTTCCATCAGGCGCACGTCCGCGCCTTTCTGATCAGGATCGACGCTGGTGAGCACCTCGCTCATGAACGCATTGATGGCCTGGGCCTTGGACGCCTCCTCCCGCGCCAGCCGGGCACTGTCGCGGGCGCGGACCATGCCTATCAGCGTGCCGATCGACCCGACGAGCAGCGCCAGCGCGATGAACGAGGCGGCGATGACCTGGGCGCGATGCCGCCGCACGAACTTGCGGGCGCGGTACACCGTGCCCGGCGAGCCGGCCAGCACGGGCTGGTTGCGCTGGTAGCGGTCGATGTCATCGGCCAGCGCGCTGGCGCTGTCGTAGCGGCGCGTGCGGTCCTTCTCGATGGCGCGCATGACGATCCAGTCCAGGTCGCCGCGCAGCTTGCTGGAGAGCTTGCCCGGCTCGATGGCGCGCTGCGACGCCACGGTGGGCAGGCTTTCGATCGTCGAGAGCCGAGTGCTGGGTCTGGGCGGGTCCTCCTCGCGGATGATGCGCTGCAGTTCGCCGAACGCAGCGGAACGAAGCCGCTTGCCGTCGAACGGCGTGGAACCGGTCAGCAGTTCATACAGCAGCACGCCCAGCGAGTACACGTCGGAGCGCGTGTCGATGTCGGTGGCGTTGGCCTCGGCCTGCT
>CAZCGB010000496.1:0-2995 GCA_964498045.1 uncultured Isosphaeraceae bacterium | reverse complement strand
CTCGGTCCTCCTCAACAACGGCAACGGCAGTTTCGCGACGCACACCACCTATGCGGCGGGAACCTCGGCGGCGTTCGTCTGCGCGGGCGATGTGGATGGCGATGGCGACATCGACCTTGCCGCCGCCAACCCTGGACCCGACACCGTGAATGTGCTGTTCAACAACGGCTCGGGCGCGTTTCCCACCAAGACCGCGTACACCACCGGAGCCAACCCCGTCACCTGCGCCATGGGCGACATCGACGACGACGGCGACCTAGACCTCGTCAGCGCCAATTCCGAGAGCCACAACATCTCGGTGTTCATGAACAACGGCAACGGGACCTTCGCGACGCAGATCACCTACGCGGTGGGCAATACGCCCGAAGCGGCCATGGCCGTCGTCGATCTGGACGACGACTTCGTCCCCGAGATCGCCCAGCCCAATTTGCTGGGATCGAGCGTGTCGGTGCTGATGAACCAGGGCAACGGCAGCCTTGTGCCCCAGGTCGCTTACGGCTGCGGCGGCGCACCGCGCCAGGTGCAGGCCGCCGACGTCGATGAGGACGGCGATCCCGACCTGGTCACAGCCAACGAGACCGGCGGCAACGTGTCAATCCTGCGCAACAACGGCAACGGCACGTTCGCGACTGCGCTTTCCTACACCGCAGGCAGTGGGCCGCGCGGCGTGGCGGTGGGCGATCTCGATGGCGATGACCATCTCGATCTCGCCGTGGCCCTGAAGAACACTGACAGCGTGGTGATCTTGCTGAGCAGCTGCCCCGATGCCAGCGGGCCCGGTGACGTCAACGGCGATGGATTCGTCAACGTCGCTGACCTGCTCTCGGTGATCTCACACTGGGGCCCGTGCTCGGGATGCGCGCAGGACATCAACCACGATGGAGCCGTGAACGTGAGCGATCTGCTGACGGTGATCACGAACTGGGGCTGAGGCCGCTCCTTGAGCCCGACCACTTGATTTCGCCATTTCGTGCTGCAGTCGCGATAATCATGGAGGGCTTGTCAATCGATGATCAAGGAACTCCATGGTCCGGCATGACCGCGATTGGAGAACGATGTGCGGCGCGACAATGCCGAACCTCCGTTAATCGCCGCGAACGAATTTCCGTCTTGTCCGCCTCTTTCGCGAGTACTCCCCAACCAATCGGTCACCAAATTGTCGAATGTGAGCGTGATCGCTGATCACGAGATGCGCTTCAACAAGTCTGAGCCAAATCTCGTGAGACAGGGCCATGTGAGTCAAGCCCCAGAGTGTTCGCTCATCGACAGGTCCGAACTCGTCGCTCCTGATTGCAGCGTCTTCCATTTCGATCCAGTGGATCAAACTCGCGATCCAATGTTCGACCGACGCTTCACGCCGTGCCGCCGCCAGAATAATCAGCCCAAGAGCGAAGAACGGCTGCTCTTCGCGTTCGATGTCGGTCTTACGCAGACACCACGCAAGGAACGACGGCGCAAGGGCCGGCAGTTCGTCTCCCAGCGTCAGCACGCTTTCGATCAGTGGCGCGACGGCCTGGTTCGGCCCGCCCGCGCCATAATTGTCCGCGTGAAGGAGCGCGGCACAGCAGAACGCGCGCATGATGTGGCCACGGCCGCCGTGACCGCCGGGACCCCAGTTCGGAACTTCGGGGCGCGACCAGCGGACGAGTTCCAGCACTTCGCCCGGATGCCAAGACATCGATTCGACGCGGGCGGTCTTGATGATCTGCCTCAGGGCATCGTCGTGCGCGGCTTCATCGTCGCCGTAGTCGGCGCGCGCGATCTCACAGATCATTGATTCATCAAGCCGCGCAATCAGGGCGCGGAAGAGGCTCTCGCGATCCGACTTGATGCTCGCAATCAGCCCGTTCAACATGGAGGGACTTTCAGCCATGGCGCAGATGGTACGAGTCACCGCCCGTATCGCGACGAGTAGCGCGTCCATTTCGCCGGCCAGAAGTGCAACAACTGCTTGTCTTCAATGCCCTCGTCGTCATTCGGCGCGGCCCAGTCGCCTTCGCCCTTGCCCACATCAACCACGCCGCGCCGTAGTTCCGCAAGGCGTTCTTCTCTGAGCGTCAATGCGACCTGGCCGTCGTTCTCTGAAAGCCCCCAAATGCGTCGGTTCAACCTTGCCTTTGGGATGGTGCAATGCAAGCTCGGACCCCGATCTCCATCGAGCAGGGCTGTTTACCGCCTGAAGCACTTCGACGGTGGGTGCGGAGACTTGGATGGTCGCCTGGGACGACCACTTGCTCGCGATCATCAGGTCGAGCAGTTCCAGAAGTGACGTGCAGCCATCCGCCTCCGCGCTCAAGTTCCACCCGGGATAGTTGCGCTGATTGTCGCGGTACCGCCACAGGTAGACGGTGCCGCGCTGCCGCCATCGTTGTTCGAGCGGGTCGGACATTGCTGGCGGATTCTACCGAGACTCCCCACCCTGACAGCCCCCGAATCGTGGTCTATGATCGGGGACGTGCCTCCCCCTCCCTCTCCGCCGCCCCCGACTCCGTCACCGCCATCAGAATCGAAGTTCATCCGTGTCCGCGGAGCCGCGGAGCACAACCTCAAGTCGCTGAATGTGGACATCCCGCGCGACCGCCTGGTGGTCATGACCGGCGTCAGCGGCTCGGGCAAGAGTTCGCTCGCCTTCGACACCATCTTCGCCGAGGGGCAGCGCAAGTACATGGAGTCGCTGAGCGCGTACGCCCGGCAATTCCTCGATCAACTCCAGAAACCCCACGTCGAATCCATCGAAGGCCTGCCCCCCACCATCGCCATCGAGCAGCGCTCGGGCGGGCACAACCCGCGATCGACCGTCGCGACCACGACGGAGATCTACGACTACCTGCGATTGCTGTACGCCCGCTGCGGCACGCCGACGTGCTGGCACGTGGATGAGAAGAACGGCAAGGTCTGCGGCCAGCCGATCACCGCGTCGAGCCCTTCCCAGATCGTGGACACGCTCATGGAGTGGCCGGCCGGCACGCGCGTGATGATCTGCTCGCCGGTCGTT
>CAZCGB010000495.1:0-2999 GCA_964498045.1 uncultured Isosphaeraceae bacterium | reverse complement strand
GCTAGTGGAAGCAAGCGGAAGCGTCGAATCCCGCGGCGTTTTCGGCATTTCGGCCGATCATGTGTGTGCTAGCATGCACTATCTTCCAGCGCCCGCTCGCCCATGGAGGTCGCATGAAGCTCGCTTGCCTCATTGTGTCGTCGCTTGCCACGTCGTTTGTCCTCCCCGGTTGCGTCGAGCGCAAGGAGCACCTGGTCATCTCGCCCGACGGCTCGGTGTTGTGGCAGGTCGACATGCGCAGCGATTCTCTCGACGATCTGCTCAATGGCGACGCTGTGCCCACGCCCGGCGGGTTGTGGATCGTCCATCAGGGCGAGGAGCGCGATGATGACGGGAACGTCACGCACACGCTTGCGGCCGAAACCGCCTTCGCGCCGAAACGAAAACTGCCCGATGGTTTTGGCACGCAGCAGGAGCAGGCTGACGGATTGTCCCTGAGCTTTCCCACCAGCATGACGATGGAACGGCGCAAGGATGGGACGTACTACCACTTCATTCGCCGCTATGAGCCGCGCCCGTGGCAGAACATCAACGCGCTGCGCGAGGAGTATCTTCAGGGCGCAGCCGGAAGCGTTGGTGCGGATCCCGCGACGTGGACCCCCGAACAACGCATGGGTCTGACGCAGGCTTTCGCCCGCTTCGAAGTGGAGAAGGCGATCGCATTCGCGCGCGCGGCGTGGCTGGAGTCTTTGCCGCTCGAACCGCAGGATCGGTATCTCGCGGTGGCCGATGACTTGCGAAGCATGCTATTGACCATGGACTATGCGCGATTGAGCAACCTTCTTGTGCCGCCGGCCAATCCCGCGGAGCAAGAGGCTCTCAGCGCAGCAATCAAGCTCGAAGGACAACAGCTCCAGGCCGAAATCGCCGCCCGGCTGGGGGCGGCCGCGCAGAATCCAGAAGTGGGGGCTCTCGATGGATCACAGGCCACGGCATTTCTAGCGGCATTCGACAAGCAGCGACGCATCTTCGAGGCGACGGAAGACCTGAACGACGATGGTTTCGAAATCACACTGCAAATGCCCGGAATCGTCGTTGCCAGCAACGCCAGCCAGTTGAATGGTGGCGTCAGCGGCAACACCGTGACATGGAAATTCAAGGGCGAGCAATTGCACGACAACTCGATCGAATTGATCGCGACAAGCAAGCTTGCCCGGTGATGCGGCGTCGCGAGCCGCCGATCGAGTCAACAGACGTCTCAGCCAAAGGTCCACGTGCCGCTGATCGGCGATGGAGTCCCACATCCGGTCACCTGTGGCAGCGTGATCGGCACTTGATCCTGACACAGCGCGCCAAGGACAGCGAAGCACATCGCTTCCCGCGCCTCGATTGGCACGCCGAATTCCTCGCTTGTGCGCACATCAACAATGCGGACTTCCTCAGCATGCCCCAAATGCCGCAGAGCATCTCGAAGGGCGAGGTTTCGTGCGCCACCGCCCGCGAGAATGAGTTCATCTGCGTCATGCTCTCGAGTCGCTGTGAGGATCGTGTGAGCGATCGCCCAGACCGCCGTCGCCGCTAGATCGTCGGGGCTCATGGTAGACCGAATTGCGTGAATCCATTGCGATGCCTCATCGCCGGTGCCCAGCGAGCGTCCGCCTCGATGTTGCCGTTCGAGCATCGCATGCAACGCCGCCGCCGCATGCGGCGATGCCTGGCCGCGGCGGGCGCTCGCGCCATGATCATCAAACGGCTTGCCCAGCACTTCGCGCGCGATGACATCGAGCAGTTGATTGCAGGCGCAGACATCGAAACCACGGATGGCGCCCAGGCACGTTGTGTGCGTCCGCGGGTTGCCACCCACGGCTGGGGACTCATCCCCCGAGTCGCGCGGCAGAACCGTCACGTTGCAGAAGCCGCCGAGGTTGACGATGGCGCGCGTTCTCGCCGTGTCGCGAAACAGGATCCAGTCGGCGATGGGCGTGATCGGCGCGCCTTGCCCGCCGTGCGCGAGGTCCGCCTGCCGCAGGTCGCTCACGACCGGACAGGCGAATCGTGCGGCGATCGGCGCGGGGTTGACGAGTTGCCAAGAGATCGGCGGCTGATGAAAGACCGTCTGGCCGTGGATGCTGATCAGCGATGGCGCAGTCGGCATAGATCCGGCGCCGGGCTTAGACAGCAATCGAGTGATCACATCTGCATGCAACACGCCGAAGCCCCACTCCAGCCGCGCGAATTCGCCTGCCGCCATCGGTTGTTGATTGGCCGCCGCGCGCAGGCGTGGTTGCAGATCACCGAGAGGTTCCGAGTGGTGCCGCACCAGCGTCGCGCACATGCCCAGTCCGCGGCCTTCGATGCGCACAAGCGCGGCGTCGATGCCGTCGATTGAGGTGCCGGTCATGACGCCGACGGCGTGGCGGATGGGACGGGTCGATTCATCCATGTTCGAATCGCGCAGGGACACGGGCGGTGGATCGTCGCCGCAGCGGGGCGATTCGGCAAATGCATCGGAGGCGCCGGTGCCGGTCTGTTGTTCCCTTCGCTTCCTCCGGTGTACAGTGAGCCACTCGCCATGCCCAATGCCGCTTCTTCCAGCACGAATTCGTCGGGTTCAACGCTTGCTCCCATTCGTCGCGCGCTGATCTCCGTCAGCGACAAGCACGACTTGATTCCGTTCGCCCGCGCTCTCGCCGAGTTCGGCGTGGAGATCATCTCCACCGGCGGCACCGCAGCCGCGCTGGCCGCGGCGGGCGTCAAGGTCATTCCGGTTGAGCAGGTCACGGGCTTTCCCGAAATGATGGACGGCCGCGTCAAGACATTGCATCCGAAGATCCACGGTGCAGTTCTGGCCCGGCGCGACAAGCCTTCCCACGTCGAAGCCTTGCGAAAGCACGACATCACGCCCATCGACCTGGTGTGTGTGAACCTGTACCCCTTCGAGAGGATGATCCTGCAGCCCGGAATCTCGCAGGAGGAGGCGATCGAGAACATTGATATCGGCGGGCCGGCGATGCTGCGCTCGGCATCGAAGAATTTTCAGTTCCTCACCGTGGTCACAT
>CAZCGB010000494.1:0-3001 GCA_964498045.1 uncultured Isosphaeraceae bacterium | reverse complement strand
CGCGCGGTCTTCGATGACGATCGGCAGGGTCAACGCCACGCCCAGCAGCATCTTGGCCAGGGCCAGCCGCCACGCCCAGACGTGCACCGCGGGTGGAAGGCTCTTGAGCGTGCGCAGGACCAGGGCGACCAGGACGATGACGATTCCGCCCTGCAGGCTGACGCGCAGCAATGCGTCCGCCCAGGCCTCGGCTGTCGCCGCATCGATGAGACTCATGAGGTCTGCTCCTTCTCCGAGCGCTTCTCGCGATCAACTGAATGATCGGGGAGCTGCTCGACGATCTTGCGCAGTTCAGCCGCCTGAATGTCGGTGAGATTGGCACGCTGCGTGAGGTATGCGACGAACGGCGAGAGCGACCCGCCCAGCGCGTTGTCGATGAACTCGCCCACCAGCCCGCTCAACAGCGTTGCCTTGTGCGTGCGAAGTTCGTACTGGTTCACGCCATCCACGACCTTGCGCTTGAGGTTGCCCTTGGCGCGCAGCCGCTCCATCAGCGTCAGCACCGTCGTCCGCGCCAGTCCTCGGCGCCTGGCCATCTCCGCCGCGGCGTCGCGCACGCTCACCGGCTGGCGATCCATCACGAAGCGCAGAATCTCCATCTCGGCGGGCGTGATGCGCGAAGACGGCTGCCTCTCGGCTGACTTGCTTCCGGTACTGGGCGGGGGCTTGGACATGTGCGGGCGATCTCCATGCGGGCCGGGCAATGACGACATATGTAGTCAACAGTGTATGACGGCCAACCCGTTCAGAAGGTTGCAGGAAATTCGAGCAAAATTGATCCGACCGCTCCGAGCATCCGCTTTGCCCTGAGCGCAGGGCTGGCTGCCTTGGATTCGCCGGCGACCTCTCCCGACAAATTGTCCTACCGCGCCAGCCGTTCGAAGCGCAGCACGCAATGCCGGTAGTCGGTGTTCGCGTCCATCACCCGCTGCTCCAGCGGCGCGATGCGTGGCCACTGCTGGGTCGAAATCAGTTCCATCTGGCCGGTGCGGGCCCATTCGGTGATGGCTGGCGCGAGGTCGGCGGTGGCGCGCATGGCGTCCACATCGAAGATCGTGTCCAGCCCGACGATTGCCGCGTTCATGTCGTTCGGCCTCACCTCGTAGAACGATGGCTCCCAGTAGCCGTACGTCACCGCCAGCGCGAGCACGTCATCCACCGAGAGCTTTGCCAGCAGCGCATCGGCCTTCTCGATCTGGATGCTGGTCATCTCCGGCAGCGCCTTGGGAAGCCCCTGCACCCAGTAACGCATCGCATAGGTCAGGTTGCTGCGCATCTGAGCGATGGCCGGCTGATAGTGAAACGGATCAGCCCGGCTCAGCGCGCTCATGCCCTCGTGCAGCTTCGCGATCTGCGCTTCGTTGAGCATGCGGCTGTCGACCGCGGCGGCGGCAAGGCTGTCGATGTCGTTGAAAAGGCGATGAGCTGTCAGCGATCCGCCCACCGTGCCGTCGATGGCGATGTCGGCGCACATGCGGTATCCGATCGCCATGCGCTCCGCCGCCTCGTCATAGCGCTGCGCGTGGAACAACCGCGCGGCGTCGGCGACAAGCAGCCGCCCGCACCAAAGCGCGTCGGCGTGAAACCAGCGGAAGGCATACGGCCAACCCGCGATGGCGAAATCCCAATCGCAGCGGTCGATCTCCGACGCCTGCTTGAGCGTGGCGATGACCTGCTGCACATCGTGCCGTTCAAGGATCGTCGTCAGCGCGGCGTCGGCCGGACCGTCGTGCTTGAGCGCGTAGGCGTCGATGGCCCGGCGCTTGTCGGGATCGATGTCCGGCACCTGCCGCACCGCCTTGACGTACCACACCGCGGCGTTGGCGAGCGACATCGGATCAATCTCGCCCTTGGCGATCTTCGTCAGCAGGTCGCGGCGGTCGTCGATCTGCTGCCGCGTGCGCACCATGGTCTCGCGCAGTCGCGAACCTTCAAGCGTGAGGAAATACGGCGCGAGCGCGGCGAATTCCCCACCGTCGATCTCGCTCTTGATCGCCGCGATCTCGGCCTCGCCGCGCTCGCGGTCCTCGTCGGCGAAGGCGGCGGCGATTTTCCCCGCCGCAAGCGAAAACGCCGCGAGCATCGTCTGCAGCTTCTCCGCTGTCATGCCGTCGATCGCGGCAAGAGCGGCCGGATCGTCACCGGACCCGCCGCGGTACTCGGCCTTGAATCGCTCCACGCCGTCCTCGCCGCTGTAGCGCTTCTGCATCCGCTCCGAAAGCAGTTGCCGTTCATGCGCCAGCGCGGCGAGGTAGCGCATGGGGTCGTCGCCGCGCATTCGATCCAGTTGCCGCAGCAGCAGCGTGGCCTCAGCCGGGCCGACGATGGCGTGATCGAGCGCGACGTCCAGGCGCGAGTCAGCGAAGGCGATCATCGCGCTGCCGATCAACGACGCCATGATCACGCGCTCCTGCGACACATGATCCGCCATGCGGTACATGGCTTGAATGCACTCGATGGCCCCGCGCACGTCGGCGTCCTCAATGCAGAGGAGATACTCGTAGCCGAGCAGGCGGATCAGGCCTCGAAGCGAGCCGAACTGCTCGCCGGCGTCGTCGGCGGCGTAGTCGACGTCGAAGTGGCTCATCGGCCGCCTGGAGGCGTTGAGCGTGAGCGACATCACCGGCTGAAGCTGCCTGAGGGCCTGCCGCACCACGGTTGACGGGCCGCGGCTGGGATCGGCCTCGAATTCGTACACAGCCATCCAGTGCGGTTCAGTGATGCGGCGGCTGGACTCGTGGTACTTCTCGATCGCCTTGCGATAGAGCGATGCGGCGTTGGAAGCGTCAGCCGGCGAAGCCGCGGAGGGTGGATTGCCCTCATCTCCCGCGGAGGGAGCCTCCTGCGAATGCGCCCACTGCGCGCACGCCAACGTCGCGGTCAGGCACGCCATCACGAGCGTCAACCTGCATCGCGGACGCATGCGGAATCCTCCGAAGCCGATGATACAACACTCGAACCTCGGGTTCACTGCGGGCGTTTCCGCATTGTTCGGTCAATG
>CAZCGB010000493.1:0-3003 GCA_964498045.1 uncultured Isosphaeraceae bacterium | reverse complement strand
CGGGATCGCTCATCGCGTTGAACGCGACGGTGTTCGTGAGCGCCAGCGTGGGCATGTAGCAGAGCATGTGCAGCAGCAGCGTGCCGATGAACGGGCCCTCGCGCAGGAAACTGAACGCGCCGTCGGCGGGGACCCACGTCCATTGATAGTGCGCCATGCGCGGCGCGAGCATGAGGAACACGCCGCCCAGGATGTGCAGCACGCCCAGCACGCGCTCGCTGGCGAAGAAGCGGTCGGCGATCATGCCCAGGAAGAACGGCGAGATGATCGCCGCGATCGGCCCCACCGTGTACGCCCAGAAGATCACGCTCTTGAGCCCGTGCGCCTCCATGTACGGCCCGGTCGTTACGTACCACGCGCCCCACACGAAAAACTGAAGAAACATCATGATCGACAGCCGCATGCCCGCTGCGGACGGAGAGGCCGGTGGGAATGCGACGGGCGCGGCGTTCAATGTCGTCATGTGCGTATCCAAACGGCAAATCGTCAAAACGTCAAAAACGCGGGAGCCGCCTTGTGGTTCAAGTACCATCGGCTCGCTGCCGTCCCCATCCTTCACGTTCAATCAAGGAGCCTTCCCGTGCGCTGCCTCGCCCTGTGCCTGATCTCGGTTTCGTTGGCCGGTTGTTCCACCATGCGCGAGCAGCAGCCGCAGCAGCAGCACGTCGTCGCGCCCGCAACCGAAGCCCAGCAGTCGGCGCTGCTCAGCCGCGTCAAATCCCTGGAAGGCTCCTGGACCGTCGATGGCGCCAGCGCGCCCGACAACCTCGTCACCTACCAGGTCACATCCAAGGGCTCGGCCGTGCGCGAAGTCATGTTCCCCGGCAGCGATCATGAGATGACCAACATGTACACCATGGACGGCCCGGCCCTGCTCATGACCCACTACTGCGCCATGGGCAATCAGCCGCACATGACCGCGAGCTCGTGCGTGAACAACCAGATCGTCTTCCACACCTCGGGCGTGAGCAACCTCACCGCGGCCGACCAGCCGTACATGGGCGAGATGACCATCACCTTCATCGACGCCGACCACATCCGCCAGACCTGGAAGTCGCTGGTGAAGGGCAAGCCGGCCGAGGATCACGCCGAGTTCGTGCTCACGCGCAAGAAGTGAGCGTCTGACGCGCGCGTTGAAAAGATCGCAACGCAATCCCCAAGGCGCGGGTGGCAACCCGCGGAGACTTGCGAGATGTTGCGAGAAACCCAATGACCACAAGCCTGTTTCTTGCCGCCTCCTCAGGCGCGATGATCGGCATCCTCATCGCGTGCTTCCTTCCGATCTTCCTCGTGCTGTTTGTGTTCAAGAAAAAGAAGAACGAGAAGCAGTGAGTGCGCCCGTGCCGCATTCGGGGCAGACCGATGAATCGCTTGCTGGACTGCGGCCCCGCCCCCGCAGGTCGTACGCGCACTTCGGGCACAAGCCGCGCTTGATGCGCCGCCGCCCTTACGAGTGTCGCGCGATCCTGAGCAAGCATGTGTGGATTTCCACCACCGCGAGCCGCGGGTAAGCCGCCTGCAGTTGAGTGATCCGTGTCATGGCAGCAGTACGTTCGCGCAGGGTGCGACTGCTTTGGACGAGTTGCGCCGTTCCGGTTTGGGCATTGAGATAGCGATTCTGACACCACCGGTCTGGGATCGGATTCCGCATTCGGGATTCAAAGTCGTTCATCACCGAATCGTCGATGCCCTCAGGAATCGAAACTCCCTCTTCTGCGGCATGACGCAGAAGCGGCTCAGGGGACCACCATACGTCGACGTCATTCCATCCCAGGCACGTATTGTCGACGATGACCGTGCCCGGACATTCTCTGCATGTCGTGAGTTGCGTTTCTAGCTTCGACCAATTGGAAAGCCTGGTCTGCAGTACGTCGCCCGTCGCGTTTGTTCGACGCAGCGATTGTATAAGTCGCGAGCTTCTCGCTCGACGGCGAAGTATTGAGTCAACGAAGCCAATTGCGAAAAACATCGGAAGCAAGACGATGGCGATTGGCGCCCACAAAACTAGAAGTGCTTTCTTCCACCACTTCGGCGATTGATCGTGAATCGGAGAATTTGCGCCGTGCATGCACCGTGAGGATACGCCCTGCGGCGCTGTTCTGGAACATCACACCGGCAGGGGCCGCCACCGCGACGTTGACGATTGCGCCCGCCGTCGCCCATGCGAGCAGCAGGAGGACGACTCGAAACATCGGGCGGCCCGGGCGCTTCACGCCGGAATTCTACTCGCAATCGTGATGGGTTTCGTTACGCTCTACCCACCCGGAATAGCACAATGAGGCAACGACTCCTGTTCTTTGTTGCGCTCGCGGCAGTCATTGCGGTCATATTGTGGCTGGGCACGGATTGGTCATCATCCGCCTACGTTGGCGGACAGACGCGCACCAAGTTCACTCTGCCTGTTCAAGTGCAAATCGCGATCAGCGTCTGCGCCGGAGTCATTGGCAGCGCAATTTGCATGTGTATCCACTGGCTCATCCTGGATTGGCGTCGTCGCAACAAATAGCGCGGGTGGGTGTGGGAGGCGGCGGGCAGCGAAACCGCCCGCTCAATGCCCGTGAGCCCAGAACAAGATGATCAGGATGAACGCTGCGAGAATGACGCCCGCCCAGAACTCGCCATCTCGTCCCTTGCGCGCATCGAACTCGGGGTTCGTGAGGAACGAGGCGCGATCCTTGGGATCAAACTCTTCGCCGCACTCCGGGCAGCGATGCCGGGGACCAATCAATTTCTCAAGTGAGTATTGACACTTCTTGCAGAACATGGAAGCAGTGTATCGTCGCGTCCAGGCCCACCGTTTGGCGGCGGGCGGCCGCGATGCTTGCCCCTTCGTGATGGGTTTCGCTACGCTCTACCCACCCGGAATAGCACAATGAGCCGACGACTCCTGTTCTTTGTTGCGCTCGCGGCAGTCATTGCTGTCATATTGTGGCTGGGCACGGATTGGTCAGCATCCGCCTACGTTGGCGGTCAGACGCGCAACAAGTTCACTCTGCCTGTTCA
>CAZCGB010000492.1:0-3007 GCA_964498045.1 uncultured Isosphaeraceae bacterium | reverse complement strand
CGGTGCTGAGCCGATCATGAAGGACCTCGGCGTCGAACTCGACAAGGTCACGATCCAGCAGCTCGGTCAGGCGAAGAAAATCAGCGTTGATTCCGACAACACGACGATTGTCGAAGGCGCCGGCTCAACCAAGGAGATCCAGTCGCGCATCGCCCAGATCCGAGCGGAAATCGACCGCACCGACAGCGACTATGACCGTGAAAAGCTGCAGGAGCGGCTCGCGAAACTCGCCGGAGGCGTGGCGCAGGTCAACGTCGGCGCGGGCAGCGAAGCCGAACTCAAGGAGAAGAAGGCCCGCGTGGAAGACGCGTTGCATGCGACTCGCGCGGCCGTAGCCGAGGGAATCGTTCCAGGCGGCGGCGTGTCGTTCATTCGCGCCCGCAAGGTGCTCGACAAGGTCCGCAAGGGTTTGAAGGGCGATGAGACCTTCGGCGTCGATGTCGTCAACGAGGCCTTGGCGGTCCCGCTGCGCACCATCGCCGACAATGCCGGCGAGAAGGGCTCGGTCATCGTCGCCAAAGTCGCGGAGATGAGTGGCTCCAACGGCTTCAATGCCCTGACGCTGGAGTATGGCGACCTGCTGAAGGATGGCGTGATCACGCCCGCCAAGGTTGATCGCACCGCGCTGCAGAACGCGGCCTCCGTCGCCGGCTTGCTGCTCACCACCGACTGCATCATCACCGAAGCCCCGAAGGATGGCGACGATCACGCCGGCGGCGGCCACGATCATGGTGGCGGCATGGGTGGAATGGGCGGAGGCATGCCGGGCATGGGTGGCATGGGCGGGATGGGCTTCTGATTCAGACGAGTCGTCCCTGCCACGATCGGCGAACGATGGTCACTTCCTTCCACATCCCGGCACGCCAGCGATCAGGTCGCCAAGGTCGCATGGTGATGCGCACCTGCGCGTTACTCGTGTGTGTGCAGTCGCTTGGTGCCGCAATGGGGTGCTCATCGTCATCCGGGCCGACCGAGACTGCGAAGGCAACGCCCCAGGCGCAGCGCGGCCCGGACACGGACAAGGCCGCACGCCTTGCGCCCAGCCTGTACCTGACGCGAGCGACGCAGAATATGTATCGCGTGGTCACGGCGCGCAACGAGTTCCTTCAGGTGCGCCCGACCCTCAAGACTGAGCAGGATGCCCAGACGGCGATGTCGAAATTCGGTGCGGCGATGCTTGCTTCGAAGAAGGACGACTCGACCGCCTACGCGGAACTTGAGGCGGCGGCGAAATCCGTGCCGATCGATGCAAGCGTTCTCCAAGCGATGGTTCCCATCCACGATCAGATCCAGAACGTCACAGCCGAGTATCTCGCGTTCGCGAGCACTGCCGGCAAAGACCGCTTCGCGCGAGCCGAGGAGCTCAGCCAGGGCTTCGACGCCAGGGTCGCCGCGGCAAGTCGGGCGATAGCCAAATCCAAGGAGACTCGTTCGTAAGAATTCTCAGCGTCGCATCATCGACGTCGAACCTGCTCTGTCCGAATTCGCACACCCATGTCAGCTGTCTGCCTCCAACCTGCTTCGGTACGCCACGCTTCGTGCGAGCGCGGACGTGCCATGCGCTCGTCGCGCATGCAGGCCGGTTGGAGCGTGTCCGCATCGTCGATCGAGGAGCGCGTATATCCCGAGTCGGTATTCGGCGGGTTTCCGCGATGCGACAACGTCGTCTCCTTCTTGAGCCGGGTGCAGGCCCTTGCGATGGATGCGGGCACGGTGCTGAACGTTGGTTGCGGGCGCGGCGCGGGGGCGAACGATTCGTCGCCGTATCGTGCGAAATTGCACGATTTGCGCGGCAAGGCCCGTCGCGTCATCGGCATCGATGTCGATCCCGAAGCCGCGTCCAATCCGCTCGTCGATGAGTTCCGACTCATTGAGAAAAGCAAGCCCTGGCCGGTCGAAAGCGACTCGGTTGATCTGGCGCTCGCCGACTACGTGCTGGAGCACCTGGAGGACCCGAAGTCCTTCTTCATCGAATTGAATCGAGTGCTCAAGCCCGGCGGTGTGGCATGTCTTCGGACTCCGAATCGCTGGGGATATGTGAGCGTGATCGCGCGACTGATTCCGAACCGCTTCCATGGACGTGTGGTGACGAAAGTCCAGCAACGCCGGGAAGAGCAGGATGTTTTTCCCACGTACTATCGATGCAACAGCAAGTCGGCGTTGCGCAGGCTGACCCGCCCGCTCGGTTTGCAGGGCTGCATGTACACGATTGAGGTGACGCCGGCGTACCTGGCATTTTCACCGATTCTGTATCGCATTGCCGCGGTGGCGCATTCGATTTTGCCGCCGCCGCTGCGCTCGACCCTGTTGATCTTTCTTCGCAAGACCGTTCACGTTTCTGGCGCTCCGACCCGCTGAACCGGGGCGGCCGGAGCCCGACGTATTCGCTGATCACCTAAGTTCCCATTCCCAAGGATCGCACTCCCATGATTCGTCCCCTCGAAGACCGCATCGTCATCAAGCCCCTCGATCCCGAAACCAAGACCGCCTCCGGCATCTTCCTGCCTGAATCGGCCAAGGAGAAGCCCATGCAGGGGAAGGTGATCGCCACCGGGCCGGGCAAGCTGATGGACAACGGCGAGCGCATCACGCCTTCAGTGAAGAAGGGTGATACCGTCGTGTTCGGCAAGTACGCTGGCACCGAAATCGAAATCAAGAACGTCAAGCACATGATCGTGCGCGAGAGCGAACTGCTGGGCGTGATCGAAAGCTGACACACACAACACGCGCTGCGAGCCGGCACGTCCTCGTGCTCGTCGGCTCGTTCGCGTCGTACCTGGGTGCGCATGCGCTGCGTGACGCGCCCGACGGGGCCGAGGACGGCCCGGCTCGCTGGTTCCCCCGATCGTTGACCGCTGACCGCTGAAAGAGACTCCCATGTCCACCAAGCAGATGAAATTCGATACCGCCGCCCAGCAGGAACTCAAAATGGGTGTGCAGCAGATCGCCCGGGCCGTCGCCGTGACGATGGGCCCCACCGGCCGAAACGTCGTGCTGCAGAAGTCCT
>CAZCGB010000491.1:0-3015 GCA_964498045.1 uncultured Isosphaeraceae bacterium | reverse complement strand
CATCCTGCTGGTGGAGAACATCCGGTTCGATCCGCGTGAGACCAGCAAGGACGAGTCCGAACGCGAGGCGCTGGCCAGGGCGCTGGTCGACCTGGTCGGCGATGACGCGGCCTTCGTGTCCGACGGGTTCGGTGTGGTGCACCGCAAACTCCCCCGGGCGGCCGGGAAAGTGCGCGGTCGGCAGCGCATTCTGGGCAGTCTGGGAAAACGCAGGCCTGTGAAGTTTGACTGGCCGATAGTAGGCGGCACAAACATACGCCCCCGGCGCGATGCATCTGATTTTCGTTGCATCCGGCGGGCGTGGAAGCCGAAACTGTAAGTGTGTGTCATTGAAGTGGTTACGAGTGACGCACGATCGGACCTCTTCCCGCCTCTCGGAGCCGGACTCGACCCATGTCGCACATGCCGAAAGAGCCTGAAGCATTCGGAGAGCAGGTGGCCCGCATCCTGCAGCGCCACTTCCCCGACCGCGCTGTAGAACTCGCCGGCCCCATGGATCTGGTTCTCAACGGCAAGCACCTGGGGCTCGAAAATCTTTATCGCATGGTGCAATACGAACCGGCCCGTGGCGTAGAGATTGTGGAGAATTACCTCGAGCGATTGATCGAGGGCGACATGATCGGCTCAACGCCATTGCCGCTCTCGGTCGCCAAGTCGCGCATCATGCCTCGCATCCAGCCCATCTCGATCTTCGATCATCTCGACCGGGAGCAGGTCGCGTATGTGCCGTTCGTCAACAACACGGTCGTGGTGTTCGTGATCGACATGCCGCACATGACGGTGAGCATCACAGTGGAACAGCTCGTGCGATGGGGTCTGTCATGCGACGATCTCGATCAGATTGCGCGTGAAAACCTCGCCGCGTACAGCCCGCGCCTGGAGATTCAATTTGTCGAGTCATCCGAGGGCGGCCGCGCCGCGATCGTCGCCGCGCAGGATGGCTACGACGCCGCCCGACTTTTGCTCAACACCTTGCATTCGCGCCTTGCCCCGGAGCTTCGCGGCGACTTCTACGTCGCCACGCCGGCGCGCGACATGTTCCTCGCAATGACCTGCGACCCGCCCGAATTCGTCACCCGCCTGAAGAAGCGCATCGGGCTGGATTTCAAGCGCATGCCCTACCCGATCAGCGATGAGTTGTTCGTCGTCACCCGCGACGGCGTCGCAGGCACGCTTCGCGAAGCCGCCTGAACGCGAATCATCGGTACACCATGAATGAATCTCCGCACGACGCGGAGAGAAGAGAGCGGGCCGCCCCGGAAGGGGCGGTTCTACTTTTGGCATGATCCCCCTATGCTTGCTGTGGCCATGCTCCTGCTGATCGACAACTACGACTCATTCACATGGAACCTCGTGCAGCGCATCGGAGAAATCGATCCGTCGATCGCCATGGAGGTCGTGCGCAACGATCAGATCACCGTCGATCAGGCCGCGGCGATGAGGCCTTCACATCTGCTGATTTCCCCGGGACCGTGCACGCCGAAGGAATCGGGCGTCTGTCCGTTGCTGATCGCGCACTTCAAAGGCCGCGTGCCGATTCTCGGCGTCTGCCTCGGCCATCAGGCCATCGCCGACGTGCATGGGATGACGGTGCAGCGGCACAGCAGGCTCATGCATGGCAAGACATCGCCGATTCACCACGATGGCCGCGGAATCTTCGAAGGGCTCTCGAATCCATTCATTGCGACGCGCTATCACTCGCTGATCGTCGAGTCGTCTACGGTCAGCAATGAGTTTGAAATCAGCGCATGGACGGCGGAAAACGAGATCATGGGGTTGCGGTGGAAGAAGCCTGCGACAAACGCCAACCTCGCGCCGATGGATGGCGTGCAGTTCCATCCCGAAAGCTTCCTCACACTCGAAGGCCCGCGCCTGCTTGCGAATTTCCTGGGAAAAACCACGAAGAGGCCTGGAACGTCTGTTTCAGGAATCAAAGACGCACGGCGCATCGCTTGAATCGGAAGGCGCATCACCGGCGAATCATCATCAATGCCGGCTGCCCCTTCCATCGTCTGGTTCCGAAACGATCTGCGTCTCGATGACAACCCGGCGTTGCGGGCGGCATTGGCGCGAGGTGCCCCCGTCATTCCATTGTTCATCTGGTCGCCCGACGAGGAGTCGCCCTGGCAGCCCGGCGGGGCATCGCGCGCGTGGCTGCATCACTCGTTGCTCGCGCTTGACCATTCTCTGCGCGAGCGAGGTTCGCGCCTCGTGATCGCGCAAGGCGAGTCCATCATTGCGCTGCAGAATCTGATCAAGCGCGAAGGCGCGAACGCGGTGTTGTGGAACCGCCGATACGAACCGCTGGTCATTCAGCGCGATGCATTGATCAAGAAACAGCTGCGTGAAATTGGCGTGCAGGCGGAGAGTTTCAACGCCGCGCTGCTGCATGAACCATGGGAGGTACAGACAAGGCAGGGCAAGCCCTTTCAGGTGTTCACGCCGTATTGGAAGACGTGCCTGTCGAAGGACGAGCCGGCCGATCCCCTGCCGGCTCCGAAGTCGATTCCCTCACCAGCAGGCTGGCCCGAATCGCTGGCCATCGATGATTTGCGACTGCTCCCGAAGTTCAATTGGGATGAGGGCATTCGCACAGCCTGGCGACCGGGTGAAGCCGGTGCGCGAAGTGCGCTCAAGACATTCCTGTCCAGGGCCATGCAGGAGTATTCGCACGACCGCGATCGCCCTGGCGTCGAAGGATCATCCAGACTCTCGCCACACCTGCATTTCGGCGAGATCAGCCCGCGCCGCATCTGGCGTCACGTCGCCGCTCAAATCCACATTCCCGGAGCAAGGAAATCTGGCAACATCGCCGTTGGCGCGGAGAGGTTTCTTGCCGAGATTGGCTGGCGCGAGTTCGCGCATCACCTGCTGTATCACTTCCCTCACACCGTCGATCAGCCGCTGCGCGAGCAGTTCATCGAGTTTCCGTGGCGCAAGGACCAGAAATTGCTTCGCGCCTGGCAGCGCGGCCAGACCGGCTACCCCCTCGTCGATGCGGGCATGCGGCAGCTC
>CAZCGB010000490.1:0-3036 GCA_964498045.1 uncultured Isosphaeraceae bacterium | reverse complement strand
TGTTGGGCGAGACGTGCGGCGTCATCTTGTGCCGGCCGAATGCCTTGCCGAACATGAACTGCAGCACGTCGTTGAACTGCGCCAGGAATATGAGATAGAACAGCAATCCGCGATCGCCCGCGGCGAACGGCGTGTCCATCTCCATCACCAGCGTGTAGGCGAGGTACGATAGACCATACCCGAACGCCATCAAGCCCCAGTGCAGCTTGCCCGCGCTGGTCATGAAGCGCTGCGTCTCGCCGGCCACCACCAGGCGGAAGGGGATGATCATGAACATGTACACCGGGATGAAGATCAGGAACATGTCGTACCAGCGCATCCACACCCACACATACTGCGTGATCACGCCCAGATACGAAAGCAGGATGGCCCGCCGGTCGGCGATGCGCAGATGCACCAGCGTGTAGAACTCCTTGAGCGAGACGAAACTCAAGAGCAGCACGGCGGTGATGGTCCAGTTCGAAGGCAATGCGAGCGCGATGAGCATGAGCGCGGTCATCACCCACCACGATCGCGTGCGCAGCCAGAGTTCGCGGCGCATCTTCTCCGACAGCCGAGGCGCGACGACAGCCAGGCCGATTGTGGCCAGCGCCAGCAGGCCGATGACGACCATCGACATCAGCAGCACAGGGCCTGGATGACGCAGGGTGGCGACGAGATCGAACGATGCGGGCGTAGTGGATGTGGAGGCGAGGAGAGTCATGCCGCCATGCCTTTCACGCGCCTCAGTTCGCTCGCCATGTGCGCGACGCGCCGGACGACGGTCACGACGCAGCCAGCGACGATGATCGCCAGCGCGGCCCGCAACACCTGGCCTCGGCCGAATCTTTCGCCCCACAACGGATCGACTGCGGACGCGACGCACGCGAAGGTCATCACAGCCATGCGATGCTGCTTGGCCATCGGGCCGCGGTAGTCGTGCGGCAGTCCGCTCGCCGCGCCCAGCAGCCGGACGTATGCGGTCATCAAGGACAGCGCACCCGCCAGCCAGCCCAGCGTCAGCGACCACGGCAGTTCGCGGCACGCGCAGCCCGCGGCGACGAGGATCAGCGGATCGGCGATGCGGTCGGGAAGGTCGTTGTAGATGTCCCCCACCGGACTCCTCATTCCGCCCTCCACCGCCATCATGCCGTCAAAAAGATTGCAAAGAAGTCGAAGTTGAATGCATGCCGCGGCGGTGATCAAGAGCGCGCCACGCCACCAATCGTTGACGTCCGAACTGCCGCCCAGCGCCAGCCCGGCTCCCAGAGCGAAGACCACGCTCAAGCCCGAAACCTGATTGGGCGTCATGCCCAGCACGATGAGCCGCCGGCTGATACGCGGAGCCCATTGGCTGTCGCGCGCAGCAATCGGCCTTCGCGCAGACGGCGCGTCGGCTGGCTGGTCGCTCATTGCAGGTCTCCGCGGCACATTCATGATCTATCGACATGAACGCATCCGGCGGAACAGGCACACGCCAATTCAAGCGCCGCACTCGCACTGCGGGAGCCCAGGCTATTCCTGCACATCGGGAATGGGATAGCACATCTGCATGCCCGTGACGTACTTCGAGTTGCGCGTGCTGCGCACGGGGAAGTGGCCGCCGATGAAGCCCGCCTCGCGCTCGTCGCGCGGGCTGAATTTCATCTCCAGAACGATCGCGCCCGGCAGCGGATGCTTGCGCATCATCACGTCCGATGGCCGCGGCGCCGGATAGAACTCGAGGTCCGTGTCCACGGTCGCGCGAAAGCGGCCATCGCCCGACTGGTAGTAGCGCCTGCGATAACGGTTCATGAGCGACGGCCACATCATGGCCACATCCAGTCGCACGCGCTCGGTGAGGTCGGCCTCATCGACAGCGGCGCGGACCACCGCCATGTCGGGAACATCGCCAAGGATGAATGGAGGAAGCACGAAGATCTGCTTGCCTCCCACTGCGCCGTCGCGGATCTTCCGTTCCAGCACCGGCGCGTTGACCTCGCCGATCAGTTCGCCGTACCAGCGCACGCGCGTCTTCACGCGATTGGTGTCGCCGTTGAGGTTCTCCCAGACTGCACGACGGTTCGGCGTATCGAAATATACATTGTTGATCCAGCGCACCTGGTGCAGCGGGCGGAAGTTCGCCGGATGCTGGCGCAGCCATAATTCGACGTTGGCCAAGGGAACGCCGTCAATGCGGTATTTCCGCTCGTAGCGATGCTCGCTCGTCTCGGGCGGCAGGCGCTCGGCGGTGCGGCGATCAGTCTCCTCGCGTTGTTTCCGCGTCGCTGCCGACGCGGCCATCATCGCCCGCGCGATGTCGAGCAGGTCATCGTGTGTTCTTGCTGTTGACGCCATATTCTGCGCCGTAAAGTATGTTCTTTACGTCCTTCATTGTCGGTGGGATAGCACTGCCATCCACCAGCATCATCGATCCCTCCTCCAGGAGGTATGGTCGCTCTACGTTGTCCATGCTCAGATTGGTGATCGACATCCAACCAGGCCCGAATTCCGGCTTCTTGAGATATGACGTCAAACCCACTCGACTGTCGAAAATCCGGACATTTTTCGCAGTTAAATGTGACAAGTCCTTGCTTCCAATGGCGATCTCGGCATGCCGAATCTCCACGTCGTCGACGATCAACTCCGCGTGCTCGCCGGCGTTCAGGCCCTTGTCGTGCGTGCCGTCGATGCGCAAGTGATTGACGACCACCCGACAGGTCGAAATGTCGATGGCGTCGTTGCCGCACCGCTCAAACGCACAGTGATCGAAGGTTCCATCGGAGAAATCCGAGTCAAAAGCGTCGGATTGCGAGTCCGCGATCAAGAGGCGCGTGAAGTGGAACGGCGACAGTTTGACATTCAGCCCGTCCTCGGCGTGCGGGCTGAGAATCTGGCAATCCTCCATCTTCACAGGCGAGCGGTAGAACACCACGCATCCCGTGGTGCCCCAGCCGTTCTCCTTCGGATACCCCAGATTATCAAAGATGCAGTGGCTGAAGAACGACTCCTCCCCTGCCTCAATCACCACGAAGCCCTGGCCGGTGCGGTCGGACGACTCAATGCGAACAGGATGCT
>CAZCGB010000489.1:0-3042 GCA_964498045.1 uncultured Isosphaeraceae bacterium | reverse complement strand
ATTCACACGCTGGGTGTTCAACGATTCCAAGTTCAATCGCGACATGGCGATGGCTGAGGACGCGACGGCGCAACACAACGCGCAGATCGAAACCGACGCCGAGATTCAGAGCGTGTATCGCCAAGGCACATACCCGCCGGCGCCGATCGTGCTCGTCGCCGGGCCCGGCGAGACGCAGCTGTCGATGATCGTGACGCCTGAGCTGGGTGAGCCGCGGCTGACGCCGCTCAAGCAGGGCGATGTGGTGGACGTGGTGAGCGGCGTGACGATGCGTGTGGATCGCTTCGCGCCTCGGAGCGTCGAGGAGACGCGGCCGGAGATTGTGCCGCGCGAGCAGCGCGATCGGCAGGTGGGTGAGATGATGTCGACGATCTGCGTGGACCTGCCGAAGGCGGCGATGGGAACCGCTGAGACAGCCGCCGAGCGCGCGTGGCTGCCGTATCACCATTACGCATTTTCGAGCTTCGACGATGTGCTGCGGCGATTCCCCTATCGCCCGACATCCATCACGCTGGCAGATGGCCGCCGCATCGAGATGATGTTCTCGCGGCAGCGTTTGCCTTTGCCAGCGCCGGTGGCATTGGAGGACTTTGCCGTGGATACGCACATCGGCGGATTCACCGGGCAGACATCGAGCATCATGGACTGGAAGAGCCTTGTGCGATTCAAGGGCAAGAACGGCGAATGGCTGCCGGTGCAGACGGTGCGCGTGAACAAGCCCACGGAATTCGACGGCTTCTGGTTTTTTCAGGCCCAGTGGGACCCGCCCGAGCCGCCGCGTGGGAACGGTGATCCCGGTTCGATGGGACTGAATTACACCGTGCTCGGCGTCGGCAACCGAAATGGCGTCAACGTGATGCTCGCCGGTTGCTGCATCGCCGTATTTGGAATGTTCTATGCCTTCTACGTGAAGCCCGCCGTGAAACGGCGACGACAGCAGAAGGTGTATCGGGAAGTCGACAGGCAGCGATTGGATCGCGCCGTCGCGCGCGAGCGAGCCGCCTCGCCGGAATCCGAACCCGTGGGCGCGGCATGGAAGGTGCAATCATGATGCGCAGAACCGTCGCCTTCATCTTCATTCTGGCCGCAACCTTGGCAGGCGGCCTGGCGGACGTCGCCGCAGCGCAGCAGAACTCCGACACCAGCGCCGTCGTCGATGAGTTCCCGCAGCGCGTCGATCTGCGCAAGCTCGGCGACCTGGCTGTGCACACCGAAGGCCGCGTCAAAAGCCTTGACTCCTTCTGTCGCGCAGCCATGCAGTTCATCTCGGGAAGCCACCTGATCAACAAGCAGTCGCCCACGTACACCTATCTTGACCTCATGTGGCGGCCGCAGGCGTACGCTGACGCCGACGTCGTGTACGTCAAGAACCCGCTCATGCGCAGCGAGATCGTCCGCACCCTCAAGTCGGGCGGGCCCGGCCCAGGCGCACACGGATTCGACGCAGCCCGCGAAGCGTCGTTCATGAAGACCGGGCTGCTGTCCGCAACGCTCATCACACAGCCGAGCGTCCTCAATCTGCTGGCTGAACGCTCGCGCGATGTCATGCGCAGCGCGAAATTCGTCGACGCCATCGACAACGCCATCGGCATGATGCAGCCCGAAGCCCTGCGGATGAACCTCAAGCTCATCGCGCCGCCCGGCGGTTCCATCCAGGATCCATGGACCACGATGGATCAGTTCCTCAGCGACGCCAACCCCGTCGCCGAACGATCCGATCCCGCGCTCCGCGAGCAGATTCGCGTCCAGTGGAAGGCGCTCGAGCGCGGCTGGAAGGACGGCGACGCCGCCATTGTCAACAGCGCCGCCGATCAGCTCGCCACGCTCCTGCCCAAGATCAACCCCGAGGTGTATCCCGACTCCAACCGCCTGGCGTGGGAATCGTGGTACTTCCGCTCGTACAACATGACCTGGGTCTGGATCTTCTACGCCCTCGCAATGGTCCCGCTTTTGATCGGCATCGTCTTCCGCTGGCGCGGCGCGTACTGGCTGGGCCTGGCGATCTTCATCGGCGCCCTCGGTGCGCATACCTTCGCCGTCATGCTCCGCTGGTACGTCTCGCAGCGCTGGCCCAACAGCAACATGTTCGAGGCCATCACCACCGCCGCATGGTTCGGCGGCTGCCTCGCGCTCGTCCTCGAAATCGTCGTCCGCAAAAAACCCATGCGCGGCCTGTTCGCGCTCGGCTCGGCCGTCACCTGCATGACCGCCATGATGGCCGTCAAGATGTTCCCGCTCGAACTCAGCGCCAACATCAGCAACATGATGCCCGTGCTCAACGACCTCTGGCTGTACATCCACACCAACGTCATCATCTTCAGCTACTGCCTCATCTTCATCGCCGCGGTGACGGCGTCCATCTACCTCATCTACCGCGCCGTCATGGCCATCCAGGGCCGCGATGGCGCAGCGGAATTCGCCCGCGTCGGCGGCGCGGGATCGCTCATCCTCACCCGCCCCGACGGCTCGTCGTACATCGATGAGGAGAAGTCATCGTTCGGCCAGATCCTCGACGGAACCACCATGGTGGTGATGGAGATGAGCTTCATCCTGCTCTGGGCCGGCATCGTCATGGGCGCGATCTGGGCCGACCACTCCTGGGGCAGGCCCTGGGGCTGGGACCCCAAGGAAGTCTTCGCGCTCAACACCTTCCTGGTGTTCCTGGTACTGGTGCACGGCCGCCTGAAGGTCAAAGACAAAGGCCTGTGGACCGCGGCCATGGCTCTGACCGGCGCGGCGGTGATGCTGTTCAACTGGATCATCATCAACTTCGCGATCTCGGGGCTGCACAGTTACGCGTGATCTGACTCGCGCCGATGATGACGCAAGCGATCATCGTCGTCACACGCCTCGGGTACGATGTCACGCATGTCGAAACCCGCGGAGCAGCCAAGCGGCGTGAAGAGTTCACCCACGGTGGCGCGACAGGTCGGCCGCGGCCTTCTGCTCTCGATGCGCTTGATCGCGGGGCTGTTGGCGTTGCTGTTCGGCGGCCGCGACACCAGCAGCTACCACGTCGAGGCGCAGGAAGAGAGCTTCCTC
>CAZCGB010000488.1:0-3046 GCA_964498045.1 uncultured Isosphaeraceae bacterium | reverse complement strand
TGCTTCCTCCTGCGAAACCGGCGTCGACGACCAGTCCGGCATCAACCGCACCCGACACACGAACCACGAATTCGGCATCGCCGTGAAACCCCCGTGCCGTTCGCCAAACCAATCCCCTGACCGTACCATGCCGACGATCGACCTCACCCCGCACGGACTTCGCAGGAGGATGCGCTCGTGACTCAGTTCCCCACGCCGGCTCAACAGGGCTATTACGATCCAACGCTTTCGCCGACTCCGGCCAAGACCAGCGGCCTGGCGATCACTTCGCTGGTGATGTCGCTGCTCGGGATCATTCCCTGTCTGGGCGTCATCACCGCGCCGATCGGCGTGCTCCTGGGCATCATTGGCGCCGTGACGATCGGCCCGCCCAAGAAGGGCAAGGGCATGGCCATCACCGCGGTGATCCTTGGTGTCGTTTTCACCGGCGCGCAGGTCGTCGTGCTCAAGAAAGGGTACGATTTCATTTACGGCTTCATCGAACTGGTGATGAAGGGCCCCAATGACGCCCTGGTCAAGGGATTCTCGGGCGACATTGCCGGCTTCAAGGATTCATTCCACGGTGCCGGGGCGACGGCCAGCGATGCCGAGGCGAAGGCGTTCATCGAACAGCTTCGAACCCGCTACGGCTCGTTCACGTCGGCGGCGTTCGATGAGAAGTCGGGCCAGAAGCCCAATGCTCAGCCTGGACAGCCTGCGGTGCCGTTCCCATACACGCTGACCTTCGCGAATAAGACGGTCAAGGCCGAAGTCGAAGTGGTGTTTGCGGATCAGGCCTCGGGCGGCATGGTCAAGAAGCTCGGCTACATCAAGGTGTTTGATCCGACCGATGGCGACTTGACGTATCCATCGTCAGCGGCTGGCGCAGTGACGCCTTCCACGCCAAACGCAGGCGGAGCATCACACTCGGCTCCGCCCGACGCAACGCCTCCCGCCACTGCGCCGAATGGCTGAATCCTCCTCGCTCGCGGAACAGGACAGCGACGATATCGACCCGCCCCAAGTCGGCGTGAGTCGCTGGGCGATCGTCGCACTGGGCACAAGCCTTGCGTTGTTCTGTCCGCTGTTCACGATCGTCGGCCCGCTTCTGGGCATTCGCGCCCTGGTGCAGATCCGCGCGCATCCCGGGCGCAGCGGCCGTGGCATGGCGCTCGCCGCCATCTGGATCGGCGCGATCGGCTGTGTCGGCTGGATCGCGCTGCTGATCTGGTGGAACACCAATGTCCGGCGCGAGTTGCTGCAGGGGCCGCAGACCGCGCTGCGCCTGGCGTTCGCCGGCGACAATCCGGGGTTCAGGGAGCGATTCATCGGCGATGGCGCGAACGCCAGCGATGACCGAATCAAGGGTTTTGTCGATCAGCTGCGCGAGCGCTTTGGGCAATTCTCCGCCGCTTCGCAGGATGATTCCGCACCGGCCCCGGCGCAAAGCGGCGGGCGCGATGTGGAGATCCCGTATGTTCTGCAGTTCGAAAGCGGGCCGGTGAAGGCGGACACGCGCATCCTGCTGTTTGCGGACTTCCTTGCTCCGCGGCTGTTGTCGATCACGGTGAAGGACGCTGAGCGCGGCAACATCGCGTTTCCATGATTAATCGCGCCCGGGATTGATCACGCACGTCCGACTTCGCGCATAATGCCCGTTCGCTCCACCGGAGCGCAACGCATGGCCGACGCTCCTGTCATCTCCGTTCGCAATCTCGTCAAGCGCTTCGGCGAGCAGACAGTGCTCGACGGCGTCAACCTCGACATCCAGCCCGGTGAGACCATGATCATCATGGGCGGATCAGGCTCCGGCAAGAGCACCATGCTGCGGCACATGATCGGCTCCATCCTGCCCAACGAAGGCACGGTCGCGCTCTTTGGCCAGAACCTTGCGGACCTGGATGAAGAGGGCATGAACACAGTGCGCAAGAAGTTCGGCATCCTGTTCCAATCCGGCGCGCTGTTCAATTCGCTGACCATCGCGGAAAACGTCGCGCTGCCGCTGCAGGAGCACACCAGCCTTGCGAGCAGCATCATTGAGATTCAGGTCAAGATCAAGCTTGAGCTGGTCGGACTGCGCGAACACGCCGACAAGTATCCCGCGCAGATCTCCGGCGGCATGAAGAAACGCGCCGGCCTCGCCCGCGCGCTGTCGCTCGATCCGCGCATCCTGTTCTACGACGAACCTTCGGCCGGGCTCGATCCGGTCACCAGCGCGGAGATCGATCAGCTCATCATCGACCTCTCGCGAAAGATCGGCGTCACGAGCGTGGTGGTCACACACGAGATGGATTCGGCCTTTCGAATCGCTGACCGCATGGCGATGCTTGACAAAGGGCGGATGCTCATGGTCGATCGCCGGGAGGCGTTTGAGAAACTGCGCGACTGGCCGGCGGAGCGCGTGGAGGCGGAGCTTGATGAATCGAAGCAGATCATCCGACAGTTCCTGCGCGGCGATGCGGTCGGACCGATCACCCGACGCAGGGCCATGACCAATTACGCCGATGACCTCATGGGCGACAGCGCACCGCGGCTTGGGCACGGCCCTGGCGTCGAGCCGACGCGCGTGGTGAAGTGACGCGCCGCCGCGCCCACTGCATTCATCCCTTTCCCGATACACTTCCGTCATGCCCAGTCTCTCGGAACGGCAACGAAACAACGTGAAGGCGGGCGTCTTTGTGTCCGTCGCACTCGCGCTCGGCCTGGCGGTCGTCGTCGTGCTGACTGGCGCGCTTGAGAGGTTTCGTCGCTCGACGAAGGACTACGTGGTCGTCTTCGATGTGGCTTCAGGTGTGCCCAACATCAAGCGCGGTTCGGAAGTGCGCGTGGGCGGCCTGCATCTGGGCCAGGTGAAGAAGGTCAACGCCCGCCTGCTGGACGGCACCAAGACCATCAAGGACATCGCCGTCGAGTTCAATCTCGATGAGCAGGCGCAGCTGTACAACGATGCGCACATCTTCGTATCGGCGCCGCTCATCGGTTCTGACGGATGGCTGGACATCCCGTTTGTCGGCACCGCCGCAGCTGGCGAAGTCACCAGCGAAATCGTCGGCGGAACGTCGCTGTT
>CAZCGB010000487.1:0-3053 GCA_964498045.1 uncultured Isosphaeraceae bacterium | reverse complement strand
TCCTTGGCCAGCTGCGCCTGGTCATCGCCACGCTCACAATCGAGGAGATCAACCGCGACCGCGAGAAGTTCATGACCTTGATCAACGTGAACGTCGGGCAGGAGATCAACAAGATCGGCCTGCAGCTGATCAACGTGAACATCCGCGACATCACCGACGAGAGCGGCTACATCGAAGCCATCGGCAAGAAGGCCGCGGCTGAGGCCATCAACAAGGCCAAGGTCGACGTGGCGCAGCAGGAGCGCGATGGCGCGACCGGCGAGGCGATGGCTGTGCGCGAGCGCACGGTGAACGTGGCGCGCGAAAGCGCGAGCGCGACCGAAGGCCGCAAGCAGGCCGAACTCAGCCAGCGCGTCGCGCTGGCAGGCTTGGAAGCCAAGGCCGTGACCAGCGAAGTGGAGGCGAAGCGCGATCAGGAGATCGCGGCCGCCACGCGCACGGCGGAAACCGTCGCTGCGCGCAAGGCCGCCGAGCAAGAGCAGCGCATCCGTGTCGCCGAGGCGGAAGCCCTGGCCGTGACCGGCGAGAACACCGCGCAGGAGCGCATCGCGCAATCGAGCGCGAACCTCGGCGAAATCCAGGCTGAAGCCAAGCGTCGATCGGAAGTCGCCTCCGCCAAGGCCCGGGAGGCGATTCTGCTGGCCGAGCGCGAACAAGAGCTCGCCCGCCTGGCGAAAGAGCAGCTTGCGCCGCAGGAAGTGGAAAAGAAGCGCGTTGAGATCGCCGCCGCCGCGGAAGCTGAGAAACGCCGCATCGAAGCGAAGGGTGAAGCCGATGCGATCCTGCTCAAATACACCGCCGAGGCAAGCGGCACGCAGAAGGTCCTGGAAGCCAAGGCCGAGGGTTACCGCAAGCTGATCGAAGCCTGCGGCACGAACGCCCAGGTCGGCCCTACGCTGCTGCTCATCGAACAGTTGCCGCAACTGGTCGCCGAGCAGGTCAAGGCGATTCAGAACCTGAAGATCGACAAGATCACCGTCTGGGACAGCGGCTCAGGCAATGGCGGTCGCAACACCACCGCTGACTTCCTGGCCGGCATGGTCGGTTCGCTTCCAAAGCTTCACGAACTCGCACAGCAGGCGGGCATCGAACTGCCTCCGCTGCTTGGGCGGATGACCGAGCCAAGCCGCGCGCAACCCACGCACAACGGCGAGGAGAAGCCCGCCGGTCGGGCTGAGCAAAGGAAGGCGTGAGTGCTTCGGCTCAGACTGCGCTGCGACGTCGCGTGCCAGCAAGTGCGGCGAATCCGAGCAGCGCCAATCCGCCAGGTGCCGGCGTATTGACGCCGGTCAGGAAGATCTCATATCCGCCGCCGCGAGATGGAGTCGTTCCAGTCCAGCTCAGGTACGCGCCGGTGCCGGAGTTGGGTTGCATCTGGTTGTTCAGCGGCCCGGGCCATGGCGTGCTGCTGAAGATGACGTTGCTGGCAGCATCGAGCGGTCGATTGTTGAATCGGCTGATCGCCAGGTAGTACAGGCCATTGCTGAACACACCCTGGTTGGTCAACCCGCCGTTGTAGCCGATGTAGTCATCATTCATGACCTGCCCGGTGCCGTCGGCTTTGAACAGGTACAGCATCGTGTCCAGCGCGCTTGTGGCGATGGCGCTGAAGTTCTGATAGTCGGTGATCTGGATCGCATACACGTCCACGTCAAGTCCGCCGACGCCGTTGTTCAGCACGCCTTGAATGGACGTGAGCGGCGTCACGCTCGTCGTGACTTGCGCTGTGGCGATGCCGTTCTGCCCAGCGTCGCCAATCTCGGTCCAAATACCGGCGTTCGCAGAGACAGAGACAAGTACCGCGGCAATCGTGGTGAGTACGGTGAACAATCGATTGTGAGACATGGCCGAATTCCTCTCGGCGATCAGCATGCATCAAAGCAACAGAATCGATGGCTCGAAACTGCAGCCCATGATCATTTGACGACACATGGCGATCGCAAACTCTCCGCGATCGGCGCGCACCGACCGCCCCAGTCTCTTCTCAATTGTGAATGTGGGCACGGCAGACAAGCCCATGGCCATGCGATGAGATCATTTTCACCCATGTTTGCCTGGAGGGCAAGAAGAAAACTCGAATGCCGAAGCGCATGGCGGCCGCGATGGTAACTTGGAGAGTATGGCCATGGCCGAACCGTGACCAAAGTCCCTTGTCCTGGCGAATTGGCGATGTCCATCGGCTGCTAAAGTTCAGCTTCCCGGCCATGGACCACGCTTCCGCCCAGCGCCTGCGAATGCAGTCTTATGCCACCTCCTCTCGATTTGCCGTTGAAGCCCATCATCATCGTCTCTGGCTTGCCACGCTCGGGCACGAGCCTGATGATGCAGATGATCCAGGCCGGCGGTGTGCCTGCGCTGACCGACAGCCTTCGAACCGCGGATGAAGACAATCCACGCGGCTACCTGGAATTCGAGCGCGTCAAGCAGCTCAAGACCGACAAGGCCTGGCTGGACGGCGCCCAAGGCATGGTGGTCAAGATCATTCACCTTCTGCTCATGGAGCTCCCCTGCGATCGAGAGTACCGCGTCATCTTCATGCGCCGCGACCTGAATGAGGTGGTCCGCTCGCAGGCCAAGATGCTGGAACGCAGCGGCCGAAAGGGTGCAGCGATGCCTCCGGAGAAGCTGATTGAGATCTTCCGGGCGCAAGTGCGCACGGTGATCGAGTGGTTGGCGTCGAAGCCGAATTTCAAGACGCTGGAGGTGGACTATGCGGCAGTCTTGTCAGACCCGGCGCGCGAAGTGAACACTGTCAATTCGTTCCTCGGCGGCGTGCTTGACGAATCGCCCATGCTGCGATGCGTTGATCCGACGCTCTATCGCAACAAGACGTAAGAGTCGCCGCGAACCGCTGCGGACCCGGCGTGTGTTTGCAATCGCCAGCCTGAAACTGCCTTCTTGGATTCAATAAAGGAACATGAGCGGCCTCAAGAGCCGCTCATGTCGGGGGATCGAACTGGAATTGGACGATCACGCGGCGCGACGACGTCGGCTGCCGACGATGCCAGCGACACCCAGGAGAGCCAGCGCGCCTGGGGCCGGGGCCGGGGCCG
>CAZCGB010000486.1:0-3056 GCA_964498045.1 uncultured Isosphaeraceae bacterium | reverse complement strand
GTACATCCGTGGAAAAGCGATCGGCGGGCGCGAGGTCAAGGTGTATCTCAAGTCCGACAGCCCGGTGATGACGCGCTTCAGCATTCGCATTGGCATCATGGGCGATGTGGCCGTCTCTCGACTGGTCATGACGCGGATCGATGCGGCGCTCGGAATACCGAATGCAACAACCGAGCCGGCGGAAGACCATCAGTAACAGGTCGGAGTGCGCATGTCGCGATCGAATGCTTCTGTGCATTCAACTGTTCACGATCAACCGTGGTCGCACATCATGCCGCGGCAGCCAGGTGCTCTCCAATGCTGGCAACGCCATCGAACACGTGTGAGCTGCGCATTGGGGCCCATTCATAGTCTTCCGCCCAGCGCTGGGCGATGAGCTTCTCGGCGTAGCGCCGACCGTCGTTGGTCACGAGTTTCTCAGGCCGAAAATCCAGTTCCTTGGTGGCGATACCCGCGGTAAGCCAGCCGGCGATCGTCATCTTCTCGATGGTGTTGCTTGCCACCTGCGCGAACGGACGCGAGCGGCCGTTTTGAAACAGGCACCATCCATGCTTGTCCGCGAAGCGCAGGCGCCATCCCTCGGCGAGCGCGATCATGATCATCTTCTGGGTATTGGTGGCGCCAGTGATCTTGGCCATGACTGAACCTCTCCTTGAGCAAGCCGCGGTCGGAATGAGGGGCCGATGTGGCCGCCGGGGCGAACCCGCGGGCTTCGTCTCACTTATCGGCGTTTGACGGCTCGACTTGAGGGTCGTCTGCCTGTCGAATTCGACTTTCTTGCGCCGTCGGGCCTGCTAGAGTCGCAGCCAATGACCGCCCGTTCCGTCGCCGTTTCCCGCATCGCCCGCGCCGCGCGGCGTTTTCCAGAAATCGATTTTCGATCAGAGGACGATGCCGCTGACACTTTGGACGCTCGTGACGCGGCGCTTGCCAGCGCCATTGAGCAGCATGTGCTCAGGCGCTGGATGACGCTTGTGGCCATCCTTGAAAAGCATCTTTCTCGACCTTGGGAGGAAACTGAAGCCAGGGTTCAGGCGGCACTCTTGTGCGGTGCCGCGCAGCTGCTGCTGATGGACCGATTGCCTGATTACGCAGTGATCGATGAAACTGTCGAATGGACGAAATCCAACGTTCGGCCGAATGCCGGTGGGCTCATCAATGCGGTGCTGCGCAAGGTTGCGTCTCTTCGCAGTCAGGACCACGGCGAACAGAAGGGCGGCCAATCCCGAATTCCACTCGAGGTCAACGAGTTGCCTCTGCATGACGGCCGGGTGCTGGAATTGAACGAAGCAGTATTCGCAGCGGATCAGCTGCTCCGCCTGTCGCAGCAGACGTCGCATCCGCTGGCACTGCTCGAGCATTGGATCGGGATTTTCGGCTTCGAGCGGGCATCTCAGCTGGCTTCGCACGATCTTGTGCACGCGCCGATCATCATGCATGGCATCTCCGCCGAGATTGCTGGAAAAAACGAATTCGCCCCGCATCAACAGGCCGGATTCTTCGCTCGCGCGGCGCACGGCCATGCGCCGCTGCAGGAGATGATGCTCAACAATCCAGATGCGATCGTGCAGGACCCCACTGCCGCGTCCGCTGTGCAAGCAACTCGGGATCTGGAGCCTGCACCGCGTCTGATCATCGATGCTTGTGCTGGTCGCGGCACAAAAACGAAGCAACTCGCGCAAGCGCACCCGACCGCGACGATCATCGCGACCGACACCGATGGCGAGCGCATGCGGTCGCTGCGCCGTACGTTTGCAAAGGTTGACCGGGTGCGCTGCATCGATCATGCGCGATTGATCGACTACTCGGGCAAGGCGGACCTGGTGTTGCTCGACGTGCCGTGCTCAAACACCGGCGTACTCGCACGGCGCGTCGAAGCCAAGTACCGCTTCAATCGAGCCAGCCTCCGCGGGCTTGTAGACATGCAGCGACAAATCATTGCTGATGCGCTGCGACTGGTCGGCGACCGCGGCCGTGTGTTGTACGCCACCTGCAGCATTGATCCGACTGAAAACGAACAGCAGACACAGTGGGTCGCTCAATGGCATCCATTTGACATCGTCGCGCAGAAAGCGCAGGAGCCCAAAGGAATGCCCGGAGAAAATGTGGCGACGTATCACGACGGCGGGTATTGGGCCTTGCTGCGGAAGAAGGCATGAAGCCGATTCTGTTGTGGTTTTCGTGAGCGGCTTTTTAGTCACTTTGCACGGTTGATGCCCGTCGCTACCATCCCCCTTCCCGTTTCGCACCCAGTCCTTTGCCGACCGTCGCCCATGAACATTCTCGATATCCTTTCTCCGAAGGCCATCAAGGTTCCCCTTGTGGCCACCGACAAGAAGGGGGCGATTGATGAGCTCATCGATGCGCTGGCCAGCGGCGGCCTCATCACGCAGCCCGATGCGTTGAAGAAAGTCGTGTGGGAACGGGAAGTGCAGCGCACCACCGGCATCGGCGAGGGTCTGGCGATTCCGCACGGCAAGTCGAACTCGTCGAAGAATCTCGTCATCGCGATCGGCCGACCCAATGAGCCGATAGAGTTCGGCGCGATCGACAACAAGCCGGTGCGCCTGATCGTGCTGCTCGCTTCGCCGCCGGACAAGACTTCAGACCACATACAGGCCCTGGGAAAGATCAGCCGATTGATGGCGGACCCGAAATTCCGAATCGCGGCGTATACGGCCCCCACCGGCGACGCGATGTATCAGTTGTTTGAGAAGGCCGAAAAGGGATGAGCCATGGATGATTGGCGACTGGCCAATCGCCTCTCCCAATCGTCAGTCGTTGATCGTTGGTCGTCGTTGCCGCACAGCTGCCCCTTCCTGTGCGCGTCCGCTTGAATCGAGCATCTGAGCGAGCAGTTCGCGCACCACATCGTTTTCCGGCGCGAGCTCAAGCGCGCGACGCATTTCGCTGATCGCAACGTCCATCTGCCCCGCATCCGCCAGCGCGAGCGAGCGAAATCGCCGGGCATCCGGATTGTGCGGCTCGATCTCCACCCATTTGCCGACCATCGCCAGGCCTTCATCCAATTGGCCGGATTGCAGCAGCATGAGGCT
>CAZCGB010000485.1:0-3059 GCA_964498045.1 uncultured Isosphaeraceae bacterium | reverse complement strand
AGCGCGACGCGATCGTCGCGTATCACTCGCAGTTCGTTTTGCCGGAGAAGAACCGGAAGGTGGTGCAGTGGGTCGAAGCGTCGGGCGTGTACTTCGGCGCGCGGATCGGCGCGGCGGCGGCGGAGCCGTTCTTCACGCGCGAGCCGATTGGGTTGAACGCCATCGATCACCTCACATAGTCCCGGGCTTGCCCGGGGTGGGCGCCCGCGCGGCAGCGCTGTCCCAAATCGAGCGATTACTCCCGGCAAGCCAGGGGCTCAACGTGATCATGTCAGGAAGTCATCTTCCCGTGCTGCCGAAACCACCCGCGCCGCGGGCTGTCTCCTCCAATTCTTCGACTTCCTCCACCGCGCAGTGCGCCACCGGCGCGATCACCATCTGCGCGATGCGCATGTTGCGGTCGATCGTGAACGATTGCTTCCCGAGGTTGATCAGTGGCACTTTCACCTCGCCGCGGTAATCAGCATCAATCGTGCCCGGAGCGTTGGGCATGCTGATGCCGTGCTTGCTGGCCAATCCGCTGCGCGGTCGCACCTGGGCTTCGAATCCCACGGGCACCGCCATGGCGAAGCCGCAGGGGATCATGCGAATCTCGCCGGCTGCGATCGTCACGTTTTCGCCGATCGCCGCGTGCAGGTCCATGCCCGCAGCGTGTTCGGTTTGATACGCGGGAAGGTCGGCGAGCGTGGAAAGTCGCTTGAATTGAAGAACAACAGGCATATGAGGAAGTCTAACGACCAATCCCCGAGGATCGCCCGCCGCGATCTGCCGGAAATCCTCAAATCACCCAGAGCAGCAGAAATGCAACGGCCAAAACGACGACCACGCTCAGCACGCCGAACGCGAGCATTCGCGCCCGCACCGCTGGCTGATCATGCGCTGTTTCCAACGGCTTGCCGTCTTTCTTGCCATAGCCGAGCGAGCGCAGCGGGATCTTCGCCAGCGACTGCTTCCAGTCGGAAAGCTTCTTCCCGCGATAGAGGTCCCAGCCGGCGAAGTTGACGTTGAGCACAACAAGAGCAAGGTAGCCGATCGCCGTCTGGCGCCAGAACGCGCTTTCGCTGAGCATCCAACCAAGCAGCACGACGAATAAACCGACGATGAGGACGCCCCAATACACAGCCCGGTCGCTCATGGGCGGCGTGGCCGGTTTGGGGCGGTCAACGCCGTGGCGGGCGTGGGAATGACGTGGGTGACCTGCGGATTTGGGCTTGCTCATGCGGGAGCGGCGACTGGCCGCTGGGCAAGGAGCATACCGCCAACCCGAGCGCGGATGGCAGGCATCGGCGAGAGGCTGGTCGCAGAAGTCGAGGATCGCAACAGCGACGTCGGCTTGGGTTCCGCTTGTGGTGACTGCACGGCTTGAATACCCGAATCCAGTTCCACCAGCAGCAGGTCCATCTCGGCGATCATCTCGCGCGCGGATGCGATGGCTCGCTCCAAGGCTGTTGAACCGGTGACGGCTTTGAGCGGGTCGCGGCGGCCGGCAGCAGCGAATCTCTGTTCGCTCGACTGGCGATCGACGATCAGGCGATGCAAGAGGTCATCAGCCTGCTGCCGCAGAATCGCAGCCTCGGTCAGGGCGCCACGTGTCAAGGTGGGTTGACTTGGCATAGGAGGGAATCGAAACGGGCCAGTCTGAAGCAACGTTCGCGTGTGTTGCGGGCAGAAGAAGAGGCCCGCCAACGTGAGCGAAGCGTTCAGTTTAGGTCAACAGACGCCGAGAATCATCTGTCGTCCAAGTCATCCTTGCAAGTGCAACAATTGCGCAAAGTGCGGTCAAGACGGCGCAAGTGCTTTAGTGACAAGCACTTCAAGCCGCAGCAAGCTGCTGGGATTCGGGAATCAAAGCTCGGATTTCACTTGCAAGTGCTTGTGGATCACGAGTTCGCATGTTTGGAGCGAGTTTGCGCAGCACATGCTCAACATATTGTGGGTTGGGTTCCGGCAACCCCCAGATGTGGATGTCTGGATGCCGCGTCGGCCGCATGTCCTGGGCATCGAACACCAGTTCCTCGAAGAGTTTCTCGCCCGGTCGCACTCCCGTAAAAACGATCGCCATGCTTCCCGCAGCCATCGCTTTCGAGCGAGCGTGCTCATCCTGCACAACCGGCGTCAAGCCGTGTTGTTCCACAAAGCGTCGCGCAAGGTCGACGATTCTGAACGGCTCACCCATGTCCAGCAGGTACACGTCGCCGTCCTTCGATTCGGGCACGACCAGTGCACCCGCCTGCGCGACCAGGGAAGCCGCTTCGGGAATGGTCATGAAGTAGCGCGTCATGCGCGGATCGGTCACGGTGATCGGCCCGCCATCCGCGATCTGCCGCGCCCAGGTATCGAGAACGCTGCCCGACGAGCCCAGAACATTGCCGAAACGCACGATGGCAAAACCAGTCTTCGAACGCTGGTTGAGGTCCTGCACAAACAGCTCAGCGAGGCGTTTGGTCGCGCCCATCACGCTGGTGGGGTTCACCGCCTTGTCGGTTGAAATCATCACAAACCGCTCGCAGCCGGTCTTGTCCGCCGCTTCGGCGACGGAGACTGTGCCGAAAAGGTTGTTGTCGATCGCTGCAGCCGGATGATCCTCCATCATGGGAACATGCTTGTGCGCAGCGGAGTGGAAGACCACGTGAGGCCTGGCCTGCCGAAAGTGCGACAGCGTGGCCTGGGCGTCCACGACATCATGCAGAAGCGCCTTGCGGGCCAGCGTGGGATGTCGCCGCGCAACCTGGCGGTCAATTTCAAAAAGCGCGTTCTCGCTGCGATCGATCATGACCAGTTGTTCAGGATTGAACCTGGCGACGAGCCTGCAAAGCTCGCTGCCGATGGAGCCGCCCGCGCCGGTGATCACTACACGCTTGCCTGCGATGATCTTGGCGACAGCGAGCGTGTCGATCTGCCTTGCAGGGCGATCGATCAGCGCCGCGAGATCGATGTCCACATGTGTTCGTGGGCCGATGCCCGCGATCTGATCCTCCAGCGTCGGCATGAAGCGATCGGGAACTGCCATCCGCCGCAATCGCGTTCGAATCTGGGCGATGGCGTCGGTCATCACCGCT
>CAZCGB010000484.1:0-3096 GCA_964498045.1 uncultured Isosphaeraceae bacterium | reverse complement strand
CCGGATGAAGTCTCGCTGCAGCAATACGACGACTCCATGCGTCGCGAGGTCATCGACGTTCTGGATGCTACGTACGAGGAGACTCTGGATTGCCCCGGATTGCGCGGCCACCGCACGACGGCTGACATTTTTGAAGGGCATCGGGCGGCCGGTCACTTCGATCCCCGCCTGTGGACGATCCTGCACCTTCATGGCCAGGCAGCCGGCGTGCTGCTGCTCAATCCCGCAAGCGACAAGTCCAGCATCGAACTGGTGTATCTCGGATTGGCGAAGGTCGCCCGCGGACGCGGACTCGGCTCGCAACTGCTGCGACACGGCCTGCATCTGGTCGCTGCGAGGCCGGAGCGCATCATGACGTTGGCGGTGGATGAAGACAATGCCCCGGCTCTGCGCCTCTACAGGCGCGAGCAATTCCGTGTGGTGTTGCGGCGCGTCGCGATGATTCGCGGCTTGCGCGCAACGGCGGTCCAAGAATAGTCAAGCGTGACAATTCAGATCCGAAATCACGACCGCGAGAGTCTCCCATGACCTCTCGCGTACTGGATTTTCCCTCCGCGCCACCCCTGTTTCTCCGCAGTTTTTCATTGCGCGTGAATGCCACCGCTCCGCATGCAATTCGATGGCGGCCGTCGTTTGCGCGCACATGCAGTTGACATTCGCGCACGAGGTTCCAAGCGCATGCTGCGGCGCGACTTCGGCGCATCGCCATGAAACGCACGGGTGAAGATGCGCAAGTTTTCCACCATCGCGCGCCAAGCGGTGGACAATGCGGCCCGCAAAATTCTTTGCACGATCTTCACCTAGGGAAAACGGCGGATTCCGCGCAGCGCATCGCTCGCCCGCATTCCAAGCCCTTGAGCGATTCGAATCCGTCGTTACTCTTCCACTCTGTCGCTCATGGACTCGAGCGATGGCGGTTGGCACGGAACAGCCGCCTCGGCACGCCTTGCATCGTTTCTCTTCCGCAAGGCGCGCCGAGGCGGAGCTCGCCACCGTCGGCATCGGCGCGATGAATGACTCGTCGTGCCGGATCAGCATGCCGTTTGGGGAAGGACTCTCAAATCGCTCAGAAGGAACTGGTTCACGCACGCAATTGCCGCGCGAGGATGTCGCTCGCGCAATGCTCGCAATCGCGTGCGTCATGGATGACCTCATGGATGAATGAACCCTCATGGGTTCGAGCGGCTGCGATACCGGCCTCGCCGGTCACTCGCAGCGTCAGGAGCACCCCGTGGACAGCGTGTTTGAAATCGCCCCTCCCAAGCTCGTTTCCGATCATCATGCACGCCGACACGAACAAAACGAGCGAACCATTGACCATTCGCACGACGGCTCGAGCCAACCCCTGATCGTCGCGGATGGGAGCGTTACGGAAGCAAGCGCAGCGGTCGGGGCCATGGAATTCGTGAGCGCCGATCTGAACCCGGAGTCGATCGCTCCCAGCCGCCCATCGACGCGACGGCGGGTCGATCCCACGCGCCGCATTGCCGCGGAACTCGAGCGGCGCATCGGCGACAATCGCTTTCGGATGTGGTTCAGCCAGGCCCGGGTGCGCATGCGCGACGATCACTTGGAAGTTGTTGCCGAGTCAGCTTTTGTGGCGAAGTGGATCGACACCCACTTCTCAACCACGCTGGGCAGCATCGCTGCTGACGCGCTGGGCCGCGAAGTTCCTGTGGAAATCAGCGTCGCGCCCGAGGCCGCCGCTGCCGGGGGCGTCGAGAAGCACAACGGGTCCGGCGATTCGACGACGCCGTCGGCGCGCGGCCGAGAGCACGATGCAAGCGCCCGACGCGGCGGCGACAGGTCCATCGACGAAGCCAATCCGGCTCCAACGCGCGGCACGCGCTTGCACAATCTGGCCGACTTCGTCGTCGGCGGCAGCAATCGCCTGGCGTACACCGCCGCGTGCCGGCTCGCTGATGGCGACGATCTGCATGGCCTTTCGCCCTTGTTCATCCATGGCGAATGCGGTGTGGGGAAGACCCATCTGCTGCAGGGCGTCTGTCGCCGATTCATCGAACGCTACGGTTCGAGCAGTCGCGTGCGCTATGTCACCGGCGAGCAGTTCACAAACGAATTCATCGCCGCGCTGCGCACGAACTCGATTGATTCCTTCCGATCGCGCGTCAGGCGGCTGGCGCTCCTGGCCATCGACGACGTGCATTTTCTCGCCAACAAGATCAAGACGCAGAGCGAATTCCAGTGCACGCTTGATGCCATTGACTTCGGCGGCGCGCGTGTGGTGCTCGCATCGGACAATCATCCGCACCACATCCGCCGCTTCAGCCAGTCGCTGGTGAGCCGCTTCGTCAGCGGCATGGTTGTGCGGGTGGAGAAGCCGGACCGCGAATTGCGCACCATGCTCATTCGCCACGTCGCCCAGCGGCGCGGCCTGCGATTGAGCCACGCGGCGGTGGACGAACTCGCGTCGCAGGGCGGCGCATCAGTGCGCGAGCTCGAAGGCGCGATGACCCGATTGGCGGCCTGGCGCAGCATGATGGACGTCGCCGCGCCGTCCTGCGCCCCGGATTCGGAGATCGGACTCTTGCTGGTGCAGCAGGTGCTGCGCGATGATCGCGTGCGGCCCGGTCACATCGTGCGCATCGCGTCGGTCATTGAAGCGGTGTGCGAGCGCCTGGGCATCAGTCGGGCCGATCTCGTCGGCTCAAGCCGCCATCGACGGGTTGTCATCGGCCGCTCGCTCGTGGCGTATCTGGCGCGGGAATTGACCACGCTGAGTTTCCCGGAGATCGCGCAGTCCATCGGGCGCGAGAATCACTCCACCGTGCATACGGCCGATCAGCGGCTGCGCGGCCAGTTGCAGCGCGATGATCGACTGCGTCTCGGCGGCAATGAACCGGCGACCTCGCTGCGTGAGCTGGCTGACCTGCTGCGACGCGACCTGTGCAAGGCGCCCGCGTAAGACGGCGATTCGCTGCCGCCGGGCTCATCTCCACGCCCCTCGTGAAGGGGATGAAATCCGCGTGCCGTCGCCGCAATCGCCCTGCTACACTGGCTGAACTTGCCATGCACGCACATGTCTTGCGCCTCAATTCGTACCTGCTGATCTGCGTCGCGCTGGCGGCCGGTTCG
>CAZCGB010000483.1:0-3113 GCA_964498045.1 uncultured Isosphaeraceae bacterium | reverse complement strand
TGAAGTCGATCGCATGCTCGACATCGGCTTCCGCGACGACATCCGCAAGATTCTCGGGACGATGCGGCATGCGCATCAGACCATCTTCGTGTCCGCCACCATCTCCGACGAAATTGAAAAGCTCACCCGCCAGTACATGCGCGATCCGCAGCGCCTGACCTTGGCCGAGAGCAAGAGCCTCACGGTTTCCCAGGTGGAACAATGGCACTTCAATGTGCAGCCCTGGGACAAGAACCGCCTGCTCGTGCATCTGCTCACGCACGAAGAACCCGCACTGACGCTGGTGTTCTGCCGCATGAAATCCACCGTTGATGCACTGACCGAATACCTGAACAAGCATGGCGTGGAAGCGCACTCCATGCACGGCGACATGTACCAGGGCGCGCGCAACAAAGTCATGGAGAAACTCCGCGGCGGACAGTTGAGCGTGCTGGTGGCGAGCGATCTCGCGGCCCGAGGACTGGATGTCGAAGACATTTCGCACGTGATCAACTACGACCTGCCGGAGGATCCCGACGTGTACGTCCACCGCATAGGCCGCACCGCCCGCGCGGGGCGCAAGGGCGTTGCATGGGCTTTTGTCACACCCGATCAAGGTGAACTGCTCACGTCGATCGAAATGCTGACGAATGTGGAGATTCCGCACAAGGAGTTCACGGATTTCCAGCCCGGCCCGGTTCCCGAGGAAATCCGCATTCGGCGCCAGCGCGATGCGGAACGCCTGGAAAGGGCCCGCAGCGAACCCAGCCGCGGCATGGCCGTCGCGCCTCCCACGCCAGCAGCCGTGCAGCAGGACGCATCGAAATTCCCCGGCGGCCTTGTTCCTTCCGCACGTCCGGCGAAGACGCTCGGTGGCCGCATGCGCACCCGGCGGCGCTGACCGAAACGTCTGGAAATTGCGTCGCCGACAGGCCGACGAAGTCTTTGCAGTATCCTTGTCCACGATGATCGTCATTCACGATGAAATCGCCAGCGCGCTGCGCGAGGGCAGGCCCGTCGTCGCGCTGGAAAGCGCGGTGATCACCGCGGGGCTGCCACGCGAACCGATTGCCCTTTCATCACGATTGAAGATTCATGGTTGGCGCAGCGACCGGCCGGTGAACCTGGAACTCGCGCTCGCCATGGAGCGGACGGTTCGCGCCGGCGGCGCGACGCCCGCCACGATCGCAGTGGTCGATGGACGCCTGCACATTGGATTGTCGAACACCGAATTGGAGGGTCTCGCGCTGGATGCTTTGGCGGGCAAGGCGTCGATCACCGATCTCGCGAGCACGCTCACGCCTTCCGCCTCGCAAAAGCCACGTGGCAGCATCAACGCCGGCACAACGGTCTCCGCCACGCTTGCCGCGTGCTCGCTGGCTGATCCAAATCGCCATGCACAAGCATCTGGCCGTTGTCCCATCGCCGTCTTCGCCACCGGAGGTATCGGCGGCGTGCATCGCGGATGGACGAAGCAACCGGATGTTTCCGCCGACCTTCGCGCCATCGCCGGTACGCCTGTCTGCGTTGTCTGTTCGGGCGGAAAGTCGATCCTCGACTTGCCTGCGACCCTGGAAACCCTTGAAGCGCTCAATGTGCCGGTGCTTGGCCACGGCACCTATCTATTCCCACAATTTCAATCGCTGGGCACGACCGACCTGCGCGTGCGCCTGAGAGTCGATGACGCCCGCGAGGCCGCCGCGCTCTGCGACACGCACTGGCGAACGCTTCGGCAATCAACCGGCGTGCTCCTGGCGAATCCGGTGCCGGCAGAACTGGCGATTGACGCGATGGAGATGACGCTCGCCGTCGATCTGGCCGAACGCGAAGCGAAGAAACGCGGCGTCATCGGAGCGATGCGTACGCCGTTCCTGCTGAGTGAGATCGCACGATTGACCAACAACAAGTCGCTGGAGGCCAACCTTGCGCTGCTGGTGAGCAACGCCCGTCTTGCGGCTGAAGTGGCGGTCGCACTCGGGAATGGGGCCTGAACACCAATCACATTTGAGCCACGCATGACCCTGGCAGATGGAAGCGGGTTGGTTCTTGACATTGGCCAATTGCGCTGCTCTACTTGGGGCAGAGCGAATCGACCGCAGTGGGTTTTTAATGGGGTACGTTGCAGTCTTTCGCCTTCTGCCCTCACGTTGGTTTTTTCGTTTGCATCTGGCAGCGCAGGCTCTGGCGATCCATTCGTGAATCGTGCGGGCCTGTGGCGCATCAAGGCTGAAGATTCAGCCGTTCCGCCGGATTCGGGTTCGGGTCCACTTTGACCACAGCCCAGGCTTGCTGGCCCAATTCAGGCCGAATCGGAGCAGCGCTCCGATCCTCCATTTTCGCGGGAAACATCCTCCCCCGTGCGCCCCAATCCTCCGCAACCACAACTCGAAGACGATCACGACGCTGACGACGACGGGCCCGAAACGCCTGACGTTCAGGACGGTGTGGAGATTGTCACCCACCCCTCGCATGATGCTCCGGCGACGCACGCAGGCGGCAACGGCTCGGCCGCGCCCCAGCACGGGCAACCGCATCAACACCAGCAGCCCCACCATCAGCAACCCCAGCAGCCTCCTCCTCCTCCGGTCGAAAAATCCGGCGTGCTCGATTGGCCCAACAACGGCAACGACGGCCGCCTGCGGCAGTTCGACAACGGCCTGGTCGAGAACCAGGACGATCCCTGGGTTCCGGTCGAGCTCGGTGAAATCTATCCGCTTCGCCACGGCCAGCGTCTCACCTGCGATGTGGTCATGCGGCGCAATCGTCGCAGGCGCGGACGCAGCAAGCCCAAGCCGCCGCGGCCAATCGTCGAGCGCGTGGCGTTGATCGAAGGCCTGGCGCCGACCGAATACGCGACGCGACGGCGCTTCGAGGACTTGACGCCGCTCGACCCGCAGCCGCGCCTGACGCTCGAATATCCCGGCTGCCCGCCCGCATGTCGTTTGATCGACTTGTTCTGTCCGCTCGGCTACGGCACGCGAGGGCTCATTGTCGCGCCGCCCAAGGCCGGTAAGACCATCCTGCTGCAGAACATCGCCTTCGGCATCAAGCGCAATCATCCCGAAGTCGAACTCATCGCGCTGCTCATCGACGAACGCCCCGAGGAAGTCACCGACTTCAAGCGCAACGTGCCC
>CAZCGB010000482.1:0-3119 GCA_964498045.1 uncultured Isosphaeraceae bacterium | reverse complement strand
TCATCAGAAGTTCCACGCTGATGAGCACCGTGCCGATCGACATGCCGGCCTTGAGCGGAATCGCGTAGCAGGGGTATGGCTTGCCGGCGAGCGCGGCAAAAGCGGTCCGGCTGTTGGCGAACGTGTTCACGCGGATGCCGAACCACGCCACGGCGTACGAGCCGGCGATGCCCAGCAGGCTGAAGAGAATGATGACCGCGACCTTTGTCGGAGCCATGTTGACGTAGTGCTCGGAGCCGAGCGCGTCGGGCACCATCGCCAGCCAGCCGAAGTAGTAGATCATGATCGCGCCGATGAACAGTTCCAGCAGCAGCAGGAACTTGCCCTGGGTGATCATGTAGGTCTTGCAGGTTTCGTAGATGAGTTCGGAGATCTCACGCATCGACGAATGCACGGGCATGTTCTTGAGGCTGGTGTAGATCCAGCCGCCGAACGCCAGGCCAAGGGCGCAGATCGCCAGACCGACCATCAGCAGCGTGTGGCCGTTGACACCCAGAAAGTTCACGCTGTCGAGTTTGGGCATCACCAGGCTGGCTTCACTGGTAGCGAGTGCGGCGGGGGCGATGGCCAGCGCGAGGGCGGCCGCGCCGAATGCCGGGAGCATTCGACGGCCGAAACGGGGAAACGATGCGACGGTAGTGGATGCGGACATGATGGTTGCGGCGTCGAAAGAGTGATGGAGCGAGGTTCGGTCGAACCCGTCAAACAGTGGGCGGATGCCCGGTTCACAAGGCTGATTCGTCTGACCGCAAACTCATGCGGATCAACGACTTACGGGATTTTGTCGCCTGCACGTGGCCCCTGCCTTCGAGCGCGGCTTGGAGGCGATCGGCGCGGCCGAATTGGGGCTACCATCGGCCAACGGGGCGGCAATCGTACAGAGGATGCTGGTGATTGCCAACCTGTGACGCAAGCCCTTTCCAATATTGTCCCGGCCCAGAGATTCCCCACTCCCAATAGCTCTGACCTACCGTTTGAGGTGATCGCAGCGCAATTTTCGCTTGGGATAGGACTCTGGGACTGAACGTGAATGGAAATCCTTGAGGAAGGGGGCGAATGTCCTCTCGAAAAAAGGAGCCTGTCGCATGTCCGTTGACACGTCTTCCGCCGCCGCGACCCTTGAGTGCAAGCCGCTCAAGGTCGATCCTGACCGTCTCAATGCCTTCATGGGCAAGGCCCTGACCGACATCGCCGCTGCCATGAGCATCCCGCTCATGGTCATCGGCGAGAAACTCGGCTTGTACCGCGCCCTGGCCGGGGCCGGGCCGATGACTTCCGCCCAACTCGCCGCCAAGACCGGCACGCATGAGCGGTACATCCGCGAATGGCTGATGAATCAGGCGGCCGGCGGCTACCTGACCTATGACCCGGCGAAGCAGGCCTTCACGCTTCCCGATGAGGCGGCGTTCGCCCTTGCGGATTCAGAGAGCCCGGCGTACCTGCACGGCGCGTACGACATCATCCAATCGCTGTTCCGCGACTTTCCCAAGGTGCAGAACGTCTTCAAGAACACCGGCGGCCAGCCGGCGGGCGTCGGCTGGGGCGAACACGATGCCTGCTGCTTCATCGGCACCGAACGATTCTTCCGCCCAGGCTATCACGGCAACCTGCTCTCATCCTGGATTCCCGCGCTCGACGGCGTAAAGGCGAAACTCGAAAAAGGCGCGAAGGTCGGCGACCTCGGCTGCGGACACGGAGCCTCCACCGTCATCATGGCCAAGGCCTTCCCCAAATCCACGTTTGTCGGCATCGACTTCCACGGCCCGTCCATCGAAGCCGCACGTCAGCGCGCCAAGGCCGCAGGCCTCACCAGCAACATCTCCTTCGAGCAGGCGTCCGCCACTGATTTCAAGCCGAAGGACTTCGATCTCATTTGCTGCTTCGACTGCCTGCACGACATGGGCGATCCCGTCGGCTGCGCGAAACATGTGCGGCAGTCGCTCAAACCCGATGGCACTTGGATGATCGTCGAGCCTTTCGCCCACGACCAACTGGAAGACAACTTCAATCCCGTCGGCCGCTGCTTCTCAGCCGCATCCACGTTGATCTGCGTGCCGGCTTCCCTCAGTGAGAAAGGCCCGGGCCTGGGCGCACAAGCCGGCGAGAAACGCCTGCGCGAAGTGATCTGCGACAAGGGCGGATTCACGAAGTTCCGCCGCGCCACGGAGACGCCGTTCAACATGATCCTCGAAGCCAGGCCGTGACGGCCCGCGCTACGCCTCGCTCTGCTCGCGCTCTCCATCGCCTGCGGTTTCGCGGCTTTGCGCATCCAGCGGTAGGTTCCGCGCCATCTCCATGTACGCTTCGTAGTTCGCCTGCACCTGGTGCATGCTGTCGCCGGCAAACTTGTCGAGGAACGCCCGCGCGATCTCGAACGCGACGATGTTCTCCATCACCACGCTCGCAGCGGGCAACGCGCAGACATCGCTGCGTTCATACGCGCTGTGTTCCGGCTTCTTCGTGATGAGATCGACACTGGGCAAGCCGCGCAGAAGCGTGGAGATCGGCTTCATCGTGCCGCGCACGACGACAGGCATGCCGTTGCTCATGCCGCCTTCGATTCCCCCAGCGTTGTTCGTTGGGCGATGAAATCCAACGCTAGCGGTTTCGCGCAGAGCCGCGTCGTACATGATCGGATCATGCACCGCGCTGCCGCGCCGGTACGCGCAATCCTTCCCCAGGCCGATCTCCACCGCCTTGAACGCCTGAATGCCCATCACCGCGAAGGCCAGCCGCGCATCGAGGCGTTCATCCCAATTCGCGCACGTGCCCATGCCCGGCGGGCAGCCGAAGACATGGACTTCGCACAGGCCCCCAACCGCGTCCTTGTCCACCTTCGCTGCGTGGATGTGGCTGATGATGCATTCGCTGACGGCCTCGTCGGGGCAATACACATCCGACGCATCGCGCGCATGGAGCAGCGCATCGAGATGCTCATCATTGATGGCGATGTTGGTGACGCAGTCCATCATGCCGCGCACGAAGCCGAAGGTCTCGATGTCGAACTCGCGCAGCAGGCACCGCGCGACCGCCCCGGCCGCGACGCGCGCGGCCGTCTCGCGCGCGCTGGCGCGCTCCAGCGTCTCGCGGCAGTCCGTCGTCAGCCACTTCATCGCGCC
>CAZCGB010000481.1:0-3120 GCA_964498045.1 uncultured Isosphaeraceae bacterium | reverse complement strand
TTCGAAGGAGCGGTGATAGAACGCATTGACAACGGCCTCCTCGATGGAGTAGTCGATGACCTTCTTGGCACGCGGCGTATGTGGCAGCTTGCCCAGGGTGACCATGTCCGGGCCGGGCTGCACCAGTTTCTCGACCTCGAGTCGGATCTTGCGAAGATCGACATCGAGGTTCTTGAGGACATTGGCGGCGACACCGGAGCCCTCCTTGACCAGCCCCAGGAGGATGTGTTCGGTGCCGATGTACTCGTGGTTGAAGCGCTGGGCCTCCTGGTTGGCCAAGGCCATCACTTTGCGAGCGCGATCGGTCAGACGTTCAAACATTTGGAATCTCCCTCAGCCGTTCGTGCGGGGTGTGGATGACGTACGTTCGTTGCCGGGCGGCTGAATCAGATGTGACTTGCCGTACTGTAGGAACAGATCACGATGACTTTCCATGCGTCGCGGCCCGCGTCGGACCGTCGAACGCCTGATGTGACGCAACGGACGTACCATTTATTCGGCCCGCTTGGTGGCGGGGATGACTATTTCCACCCCTCCAGTGGCCTGATGCGTGCCGATTGCCGAATGTGGACACCGGTTTCTGCCAGATTGGCGGTTATTGCGACAGCGGCCATTCTTGCCGCATGCGTGAGTGCGCTCGCTTTGGCCGTGCCGCTGCCGCCGCTCGCCAAGCCGATGACTGTGCGTTTTCAGCTCGCCGACGGCGTGCGCGTCGCCGGCGAGATGACTTCGTGCGATGACGCTGGCTTCGACGGCTCATTCGGCCGCCGCCTGTGGACCGAGCTCACGCTGGAAGACGCGTGGAATCTGCATCAGCGCGTGATGGACCAGCAGGCTGCCGCCGACTGGATCAACCTCGGCCGCGTGATGCTGCTGCTCTCCTCGAAACAAAAGCCCGCGGCGAACCGTGCCGAGACGGCGTTTCGTCGCGCCGTTCAACTCGATCCTGCGTCGAAGGACGAGATTGACCGTGTAAAGGACGGCGTGGCGCAAGCCCGAAAAGCCGAGCGCGATGCGCAGCGGCGGGCCGAGTCCGAGAAGCTGACCACGCTCTCGCCCGAGTCAGGCCCGACGATGCAGCCAGGCAATCCATGGCCGGCGACGGTGTGGCCCGCGCTCTCGGAAGAGGAGCAGGCGGCCGCGGTTCTGGCGATGAAGGCCGATGCCGCGAACGTGCTCAAGCAGGCCGGCGTCACGATCGCGCCGGCTGAGACAGCGCATTTCATCGTGTACAGCGAACTGGAAAGAAGCGAGACCGCTGAATGGGCCCTGCGCCTGGAGAAGATTCTGAGCGGGCTTGAATTTGTGCTCAACCCTGGTGTCGATCCGGCCGCGAAGAGCAAGCCGCTGCAGATTCAGCCGTGGGGCAAGGTGAATGTGTTCATCTGGAAAGAGCAGGATCGCTTCAAGATGGTTGAAGCCGAGTCGTTTCGGCACCTGGTTCCCAATTCCGCCATCGCGGTCAGCCATTACACAGGGCCGAAGGCATCCATCAATTGCTGGCGTGATCTGGACGACGAGGCGTTCGAATGGGCGCTGATCACCGAAACGGTGCACGCGCTGATGCACCGCTGCGGGTCGCCGCGACGCCTGCCGGCGTGGGCCAACGACGGCCTGGCGGAGTTGATCGCCTCGCGCGCCGGCAAGCACTCGAACCTCGGCCGCGACCGCCGCAAGCAGGCGCTGGAGTTCATACGACAGAATGGCAACATCAACGCGGTGCTGGATCTGAAGTACGAAGATGCGAGCTTCCCCGGCCCTGACGGCATCGGGTCGCCGGTCGGCGGACTGCTCATCGAATTGATGCTCAACGAAAAGCCCGCACGACTCGTGCAGTGGATCGCAAGAATCAAGACGGGAAAAGACTGGACCGCCGCGCTGAAGGAGGACTACGGCTCAACGCGCGAGGAGGTGGTGGGCATCGCGGCGCAATTCTACAAAGTCAACAATTAGATTCGATTGATCACGCGACGCGGCCGTCGTGCAGACGCACCACGCGGTCCGCTCGTGTCGCGATGGATTCATCGTGCGTGACCATCACGATCGTCAGCCCCCGGCGATGCTGCTCGGCGATCAGATCGAGAATCTCGCCGCCGGTCTTCTCATCGAGGTTGCCCGTCGGCTCATCCGCGAGGAGCACGGCTGGGCCGTTCATCAGCGCGCGGGCGATGGCGACGCGCTGCCGCTCGCCACCGGAGAGTTCGCGCGGACGGTGCCTGAGGCGATGCCCAAGGCCGAAGGATTTCAACAACGCCGTCGCGCGTTCGACCATCGCCGCTCGCGTCGGGCTCATCCGCAGGCGCAAGGAATCGAATTCCGTTAGCAGCGGGGGAGTGATCGCCGCCCCAATCAGTGCGCCGGCGATGCCCGTGGCGAGCCATTTCCACCATACGTCAAAGTCGATTACGTTGAAGCCGCGCGCAAGCCCGAGCGCGGTCATCGCCCCGACCACGCCGCCGAGCACCGCGACCAGCAGCCAGTATCCTGCTCCGCGCAGCGACGGCTTGACCATCGCGTGCAGCATTGTGTTCTCGATCACGTTGAGCTCAGGCAGCAGATGATAAAACTGGAACACGAAGCCCACGGCTTGATTGCGGTAGAGGTTCCGCTCGTGCAGAGACAGTGATTCGAGCGGGCGGCCGTCGAACGCCAGCCAGCCGGCTTTTCCGCCAGCCGGCTTGTCCGGCCGATCGAGGTCGCCCAGCAGGTGCAGCAGCGTGCTCTTGCCGCAACCCGATGCGCCCAGCACAGCGACCCACTCGCCACGCTGCACGCTGAGGTCGACGCCCTTGAGCACAGGCACATCCACCTTGCCCATGCGGTAGGTCTTGCGCAGATCGTGGACGGCCAGCAGGGGCTTATTCATACCGCAGCGCCCTCACCGGATCAGTGTCCGCCGCTTTCGCCGCCGGCACGAACGCGCCGATCAGGCTGAACACCACCGCGCCGATCATCGTGATGATCGCGCTCTCGACATCCACCTGGCTGGGGATCTTCGTGAAGTAGTAGATCGACGGATCCCACATGATGAAGCCGCCGATCAGATACAGCCACAGCGCCAGCGAGCCGGCGATGAGAAGCGTCGCCGTGATCAATCCGCCAAGCACCACGGGAAGCAGG
>CAZCGB010000480.1:0-3129 GCA_964498045.1 uncultured Isosphaeraceae bacterium | reverse complement strand
AGGGAAGCATTCAGCTCGAATGAAGTGGCGATGCGCATCGGCGCGAACTGAACGGCATTGTCCGCGAGAAGCATCTCGACAGGAAATTCGTGAGTGGGTTTGAATTGCTGCTGCGGCCGTTATTGGCCGCGCGTGCTTTTTTGAATCGAATCCCTGAAAACTCGACTTTGCGATAACCTTCGCAACATGTCCGACGCCACTCGTGGAAAACGTCCTGATTCCACTGCCGCCACATCGCCGCGCGATCTGACCCGCATGCACCTCTGGCAGATTCAGGCGGTGCGCGACATTCTGCTGGTCGCCGTGGTCTTCTTCCTGATCTGGCTCGGTTACGCGATGAGCAGCGTTACCGTGCCATTGCTGGTCGGGCTGCTTCTGGCGTATCTCTTCGAGCCGCTCATCGCGCGCATCTGCGCGCGATGGAATCTCAAGCGCGGCGTCGTGGTCGGTGGTCTGGTCTGTACGATCGCTATCGTGCTGGTGCTGTGCGTGGCGATCGCGGTGCCGGTGATCGTCGGCCAGTCGATTCAACTTGTGAATGACCTGCGCTCCGGCCGCATGACCCGGATCTTTCTCGCGTTGCGGGAAAATGTGCCCGATTCGATGCGGGCCGGCTACGACGACACGATGGAGTCCATCTCGCAGTTTCTTGGCCTGCGCTATCGCCCGCCGCCCATCATCATCGGCCCGACGTCGATGCCGGAAACGAGGCCTGATGGATCAGTCGCAACGACGCAGCCGACGACGACTACAGACCATCCGAACGAGAACGCGGTGGCGGGCGGCGAAACGGACTTGGGCGTCTCAATACCGCCGCTGAGCGAAGAGGACATTCGTGAACTGGTCCGAAACGAAGTCGCCGATCAGCTCGCATCGCATGACGCAGCAAGCGCTGGCTCGGACGCGATGGCGACCAGCCCCGCCGCACCGGGTATTTCATCCATCTGGAACATCAGCCGCGCGAGCGCCACCGCCATTCTTCGATTCCTCGGTCAGGTTCTGCAGATTGGGTTCCTGTTCTTCCTGGTTCCGTTCTACCTGTTTTTCTTCAGCATGTATTACCCGCAGATTCAGGAGTTCGGGCTCAATCTGATTCCGCACCGAAATCGCAAGACGGTGCTGCCCATGCTGGCCAAGATGGACGCGGCGGTCGCGGGCTTTGTGCGCGGGCGAATTGTGATTTGCCTGATCATTGGCGTGATCTGCGCCATCGGCTGGACGATCTGCGGGGTGCCGTATGCGATTCTGATTGGTTTCATCACCGGCATCTTCTGTGCAGTCCCGTATCTGGGAGGCGTGGGATTGCCTATTGCCGTCATCCTGCTGTGGGTTGAGCAGCTGACGCTTCCGGTGGGTGTGCGCATGAGCACGCTGTGGATCATCGGCGGGCCGACGATTGTGTACGTGGTCATGCAGATACTCGAGACCTACGTCATCACTCCAGCGATCGCGGGGAAAGCGACGAACCTCGATCCGGTGACGATCCTTGTCGCAGTGCTCGCGGGCGGTTCGGTCGGCGGCGTGTACGGCATGTTGTTGTCGATTCCCGTCGCGGCATGTCTGAAGATCATGCTGACGGATGTGGTCATGCCGCGCGTTCGCGAATGGGTGAAGGGCCAGAGCGAGGACCCGCTGCCGTTGTAGTGGAATGTCATGTGGCACATCGCACGACAATTGCGGCACGGATTTGGAATCGGGCTTGATGACTTCACCGAGCACTGGATCGGATGGACTTTCCCACCGGTCCACCGCGCGATCGCAGATGCGAAGTGGACACCCGACGATGCAAGCGACTACTGCCGGCGATGCGGCGATTCCGTCGGTGAGGGCGAGGCGACAGAAAACGGATGCGCAACATGTCGCGCTGGGGGGGAACTTGATGGCGGAATCGCAGATGGCGTGCTTCGACTTGGAGCGTACGTTGATCCGCTGCGAAGCTGGGTGCGGGCAGTCAAGTACCGCCGATGGGAAGACATGGGCAGCTGGATGGGCCGGATGCTGGGCGAGCGCGTCGGTTCGAGCGGATTGATCGACACGTCGCGCGTGCTTGTCGTTCCGATGCCGATGCCGTGGCAGCGGCGGATGTATCGGGGAATTGATCACACGGATTTGATCGCGCATGGCCTGGCGCGATCGGTGGATGCGCCGGTGGCGCGCGTGTTGAAGCGGTTGAATCACACGCCGCAGGTGCGCCTCTCGCCAAGTGAGCGAAAGCGTGCCGGCTCGCGCGGAATGCGCATTGCGCGACGCTTCGGTGGTTGGTCGATCGAGGGACTGCACATCGTGCTTGTGGATGACGTCCGTACGACAGGATCGACGCTGAAATCCGCAGCGCGGTTGTTGAAGCGCCTGAAGCCGGATCGCATTGTTTGTGCGGTGGTAGCGGTTTCGGACAGCACAGCCAGAAGAATGCGAAAAACAGGCCAGAGCTCCGAAGACATCAACCTGGACAAATCAGACGGGAAACCCGTACTTTGAACCGCCACGAACCAGGGACGCCCGATATCACAACAGGCCGCTGAAATCTGCCTTTTTTGATGGCTTGGGCGATGTTTTGCCCCTGCCTTGACAGGCGTGTTGAAGCCGGTATACTCCTCGACCCTCGCTCAAGGCAGTGCCCTTGGCGACCGGCAGAGCCGGTATGGCTCAGTCGGTGGTCGTCGTTTGCCCGTCTTTTCGCATCTTGAAAAGGCTCGCAGGCGGTTGAGTGAGTCGGTTCATTGACAAGTGAACAGTTGGGATAGCCGCGAGGATGTGCTCGTTCGCCGGTGTTCGTCACAGACGCCGGAGTGAACGGGAAATCAATCGGACTCGGTTTTCACAGACCGGGACTCCGATCGAACATCCTTGTGATGTCAGATACCATCAATTCAACGAGGATCGTGTCGCTGTCGGGTTCGCTCGGCAATGGCAGGATGTTCGAGAAGTTCCAACAGGTTAGCCGCCTGTTGGCGCCGGAACGTTGTACCGGCGTGACCGACCATTCGTTCCCTGCCCGGGAGCGAGTGGTTGCCAGGGCTCCCCTTTTCTTTGAAAGTACCCCGCGTCTTCGGATGCGGCAAAAGACAATCAATTGAAGAGTTTGATCCTGGCTCAGATTGAACGCTGGCGGCATGGCTAAAACATGCA
>CAZCGB010000479.1:0-3131 GCA_964498045.1 uncultured Isosphaeraceae bacterium | reverse complement strand
CGGCACAGGCGGCTGGGACAGCGTGCCCGCCGCCACCTGCACGTTCTGCGTGCGCAACGACTCGACGACCTCCGGGCCGGTCAGACCCAGGTTCTGGATCTTGTCAGGATTGAGCCAGATGCGCATGCTGTACTCGCGGGCGCCGAAGATCTGCACATCGCCCACGCCTTCCACGCGCGCCAACGCGTCCTTCATCTGCAGGATGGCGTAGTTGCCCACGTACAACTGGTCGTAGGCAGGATCATCGGAATAGAGGAACGCCACCATCAGCAGGTCGGGCGACTGCTTCTGCGTGGTGATGCCCAGGCGGCGGGCCTCTTCCGGCAGGCGCGCCTGCGCCACCGCCACGCGGTTCTGCGTCAGCACCTGGGCCTTGTCCAGGTCGGTGCCCAGCTTGAAGGTGACGGTGATCTTCGCCTGGCCGTCGTTGGTCGAGATGCTGCTCATGTACAGCATGTCCTCGACGCCGTTGATCTCCTGCTCGATGGGCGCGGCGACGGTGTCGGCGACGATCTGCGCCGTCGCGCCGGGATACGTCGCGCGAATCACCACCGTCGGCGGCACCACGTCGGGGAACTGCGCCACCGGCAGCTGCGTGTACGCCAGCGCGCCCACCAGCACGATCACGAATGAGATGACGGCGGCGAAGATCGGCCGGTCAATGAAGAAGTGCGGCAGCCTCATCGACCGGTTTCCTCCTGGGTCGCTGATGTGGTGCTCGGGGCCGTCGTCGGCTGCGAAGCCGGTGGCTCAATCGGGACCAGGTGCGGCGTGACCGCTGCGCCCGCGCGAGCGCGCTGCAGGCCATTCACCACGATCCGGTCCGTGTCGGCGACGCCGGAGTGGATCACGCGCAATCCGTCGATGAGCCGGCCGACGGTGACCACGCGCAGGTGAACGATGTTCTTTTCGTCCACGACGTACACCACGCGGTTGGACTGGTCGGTGCCGATCGCCTGATCGGGAAGAAGCGTCGTGTTGGGTTTGGTTTCGCCCAGCAGCCGCAGCCGCACGAACATGCCCGGCACGAGCGTGCCATCGGGATTGGGCAGGACGGCGCGGCCGCGCATCGTGCCGGTGGCTTCGTCGATGCGGTTGTCGACGAAGTCCATGTGCCCTTCGTGGTGGAACTCGGTTTCATCAGCAAGGGCGATGCGCACGGGATTGGGCGTATCCCGCGAACTCGGACGCCTGCCGGCTTGCGCCAGGCGCGTGTACTTGAGGAAATCCTGCTCGCTGGCGTCGAAATAGCATTGGATGGGGTCAAGCGAGACGATGGTCGTGAGCAGCGTCGCCTCGCCGCCGCCGCCGTTGAGCGCACCGCCGCTGCCGATGACCAGGTTGCCCACGGTCACCGCGAAATTGCTCGTGCGGCCATCGACGGGAGCGCGGACTTCCGTGAATTCCAGGTCAAGCTTGGCCTGATTCAGCCGCGCCTTGGCGTTGTCAAGGTCGGCCTGGGCTTCCAGAACCGCCTTGCCTCGGCGGTCAAAATCCTCTGCGGAAATCGCGCCAGTGTTGACCAATCCTTCGCTTCGCTGAAGATCGTTCTGCGCCAGCGCCAGCCGCGACTGCTGGGCGCTGACGTCGGCTTGGGCGGCGTCCAGCAAGTTCCTGAATGGCCGCGGATCGATGACGAACAGCAGGTCGCCCTTCTTCACGACCTGACCTTCCTTGAAATGGACGGATTCGAGGTATCCGCTGACGCGCGGGCGAATCTCCACCGCGTCAACCGCCGCCAGCCGGCCGGTGAACTCATCCCACTCGGTGACCTGGCGCACGATCGGCGTGGCGACATCGACCTCGGGCGGCTGCGCGGCGGGCGGCGCATCGGGCTGCCGATGGCAGCCGATCGTTCCGGCGGCGCATGCGATGAACCCGGTCAGCAGGGCGGCGTGAATTCGGGGAACATGAACGGGACGCCTTGGGCAATGACCGTCGCGGCATGGTGAACTCGCGGCCACGGGGTTAATCGAGAGTGCGGATGGCATGGCACAACTCTAAGCGTGCGGAATGGTCAATGCTGCGGTTTCTCCATATGGCTGTGTTTCCGTGGCCGAACGTCAGGCCTCGGCCACGGGGACAACAGGCTGTGCATGTAACCGCAGGATTCAGTCTGAAGAGGTTATGGGCAGTTGATGAGGCGCGACCCAGGCAGACATTGCCGGGTTCAGAGCACAATCGCCTCATGCGCACAAGCGATTTGAACGAAAGAAATGCTGGTGGGGCACACTCAGGAGGCCGGCGCGCGCAACCTTGATTGTTGTGCGACGTGCATCGCCATGAATCTGCGAACCCAGGTTGGAATCATGCTCATCGCCGTGTTCGGCTGCCTCGTCGCCGCCAGCATGTTCGTGCAATTGCGTGTGATCTACCCGAGTTTCGAGCGGCTTGAGGCTTCGCTCGCCAAGACCGACGCTGACCGCTGCGTGCAGGCCATCAACCGCGAAGTCGATCATGTCGTCCGATTCACCATCGACTGGGGTGTATGGAACGACATGTACCAGTTCGCGATGGACGGCAACAAGACGTTCTACGACACCAATCTCGCCAATCGCGACTACTTCCGCCAGATCAACATGCCTGTGATGGTGGTTTGCGACTCGACGGGCAAGGTCGTGTACCAGCACACACTCGATCCCGTCACGTACGAGCCCATGGAGCTTGGCCTCTTCCCCAAAGACGCTCTGCCCGCAAATCATCCGCTGATGCGGCCGACCACCGAGGAAGAGGTCAGCGGCGTGATTCTGACGGAGCGCGGACCGCTGCTGGTTTCCTCCCGCGTCATTCTGCATTCCGATGAATCCGGCCCGCCGCTTGGTAGGTTCATCGCCGGCCGATTCATCGATGCTGCTGCGATGGCGCAGCTCTGCGAGCAGACCGCAGTGCGATTCAAGGTCTGGGCAACGACCGACGCATTGCCTGTTGACGTGGCGCCGCACATGACGGCGTTGAGGGCTTCGCCCGCTGATCCGCTGGTGGATGATGCCGGCCGCTCGGAGCTGCATGTGTACCGGATCGTGCGGACCATGGTGGAGGGGCAGTCACTGGTGTTGCGCGCGGACGTACCACGCTCAATCACCGCGCAAGGCGCATCCACCATCCGGTTCGGCCTGCTCTCGCTGCTTTTT
>CAZCGB010000478.1:0-3135 GCA_964498045.1 uncultured Isosphaeraceae bacterium | reverse complement strand
TGTTCAAGCGTCTCAGAGGCGTGGAGCAGATACGGCGAAGCGGCTTGGCGCGCCGCGGAGCGAGAGGCGCTGGCACGCGTGATCGCGAAATCCGGACAGGTCATCGCGCTCGGCGGGGGAACGCTCATGATCAGCGCGGCCTTCGACGACCTCATGCATGCACGCACACATGGAACTGCTGAGATCATCTATCTGCAATGCGATGTGGCCACGCTGCGCAATCGCCTGCGGCACGATGGCGGCGATCGGCCTGCGCTCCGCGGCTCCAACCCCATCGATGAAGTCGAACAGATCGTGCGCGAACGCGAACCGGTCTACACCCGGTTGGCGAGCGTCGTGATCGATGCGGCCCCCAGTTCGCCGAAAGTGGTTGATGCCGTTCTGAAGTGGCTGAGGGCGCGCGATGCAGCTGCCGGTTGAGCAGCTTCGCGCGGCGATGATCAGCGGGCGCCGACGGTGCGGCCGACGCTGCGCTGGCGATTCACGATGCGGCGGCCCTTGCTGGTCTTCATGCGGGCGCGGAACCCCACCTTGCGGATGCGCTTGATCTTGCTGGTCTTGTGCGGGTAATGCATGGCTGGAATCGCGTCAGGAAGGCTTCAGGTGTGCGGTGGGGCCGGCCCGAATTAGGCTCGGATGGGACGAAGATGATAGCGATCACCCGATTCCAGGCAACCGATGGCCATCTCGGCGGTCCACTGGATCGTGCGGACGAGGATGTCCGCAAGAACATGAGGGGAAACGTCGATGTTGGCGAGGTATATTCCTCATGCCGGCCAGCGGTGGCCGGCAGGCTGATCGAGTTTTCCAGCCGATGCTCGGCGCGGCGAAATCTCCGCGTCGAGGCGTCTGGAAATCCCGCTCAGTCGCTTGCACTCTTGCGGACGTCGATCCCGGCCACGCCCAGGCCGAGCTCCTCATCCGCCACGGCGACGACGCATGGACAGCACACAACTTGAACGTCTCGAAGCCCTGCTGGGACACCACTTCGGCAATGCCGCTTTGCTCGAACATGCGTTCACGCACGCTTCGCTGGTCGAGAACCGTCTGGAAAGCAACGAACGCCTCGAGTTCCTCGGCGACGCGGTGCTGGGCATGGTCGTCTGCACGTACCTTTACGACTGCTTTCCCGAGATGCTCGAAGGCGAGATGACCAAGATCAAGTCCACGGTGGTCAGCCGCAAGATGTGCGCTGAGATCGCGCAGTCACTGGGGCTCGAGGAGCTGCTTCGCCTGGGCAAAGGCATGAGCCACCACCTCACGCTGCCTTCATCGGTGCTTGCGGCGGTGTTCGAATCGCTGGTGGGCGCGCTGTATCTCGACGCCGGCGAAGCCGTGGCGCGGGCGTTCATCCTCAGCGTGGTGCGGCCGCGCATCGAAGCGGCGGCCCGCTCGGGTCACCAGGACAACTTCAAGAGCGTGCTACAGCAGGCGGCGCAGCAGACGATCGGCGTGACGCCGGTGTACGTGATCCTGGACGAGAAGGGCCCCGATCACGCCAAGTGCTTTGAGGTGGCCGTCGAGATCGGCTCGCGGCGGTTCAGCTCCTGCTGGGGGCCGTCCAAGAAGCAGGCGGAGCAGGAAGCCGCGCTGCAGGCGCTGCAGGAATTGGGCTTCGCCACGCGCGGCGACAACGGCGTGGTCAGTATCCGCCGGGCGGCCGCGGAATCAAACTAGGCCAGCCAGGATCTGTTACTTCTTCGACGCGACCTGACGGGTCAGCATGGCCTCGGCCTCGAGCCAGTTGACGGTCTCGTTGCCGCCGCGCTGCAGCCAGAGGAAGTACGCGGCCTCGGCGACGGCGGCGCGGCTGATGTTGCCCTGATTCGGCTTCAACTCGGCCTTCGCGCCGGGCTTGCTGACATTGACCGCGGGTGTCGGCGAATTCACCGGCGCGGCGTTGGCCGCGTTGGTCTTGACGGGCGCTGAAGTCTTGCTTGGATTCTTGCTGCTGTTGTTGACGAACTTGCCGGGCTTGGCCATGACTGAAGATTCTCCTGCACCCCTTGGAAAAAACGTGACGCGGCCATTCTGGCCGCACGGACACATGTGAACGGCTCAACGACTCCTGGCCGTTGAGAAAATCCCGCCGCAATGCAAGGCGACAGTCATGCATTGTACCCGCCTTGCCCGCCTTCCCCAATTTCCAGATCAGCGTCGGAATTGCAAGGTCAATGCGGCTCAAGCAGCCAGCGAATGATGACGGCCGCCAGCGCGATGGCCGCGCCGATCGCAGCAACCAGCCATCGAGCGGCGCTCTCGCGTTCCCGTCGGGCTGTCGGTTTACGAGGCGTCCGTTTCACGCCGATGACGCCGATCGTCGGCTCCAACTGTCGCACCGGGTGTTCCTGCCGCGCCTGATCCTGAACGACAGCAATGACAAGATTGGATTCGAAGGGACGCAATCCGAGTTTCCTGCCCGATGCCAGCAACTCATCGCGTCGTTCGGGTGTCAGCATCGCGCCCTGCAACCGGGATTTGGTCTGCATCGCCAGCACCCACCGCGGATCGCGCGCATCGACCATCTCGCCATCGATGGGTCCCGCGTGAGCCGCTAGGCGGTTCTCCTTCACCACCGCGAGTTCGTCAGGATCGAGCGCCGGCGAATCGGCGCGCGAAGACAGCCGACAATGATCATCATCTTCTCCGCCGACCAGGCGCAATCGAGGTTGAAACGCTGCCGACGACACGACGACTCTCTCTCCGCGACTTCTGCGCAATCGCGTAACAACCAGTCTAATCCGCATTCGCGCACATGCCGCCGATGTGGACAAGATAACCAGAGTCGGACCTTGGTTCGAGGAAACGAGGACCTTGTCCGCTCCCGGCGGTGACCGTACGAGAGCGGGCGCTCAATTGCTGCTCATCGTGGGCAGCAGCACGTGCGGCCTCTTGCCGTCAGCGTCGGTCAGGGTGATCGCGCCGCCTTCCTTCTCACCAGTGCCGGCGGCAAACACCTGCACGCCGCGGCCGTTGTTGATGGCAATCGATCCGCCACGCTGATCCGACGCGAACCCGGCCTTGACGATCTGCGTGCCGACTCCGTTCATCAGGCTCAGCAGTCCGCCCTGGGGTTTGGCTCCGAGCAGAAACACCTGTTTGCCCAGCGCGTTGTTCAACGCGACCGCGCCGCCA
>CAZCGB010000477.1:0-3140 GCA_964498045.1 uncultured Isosphaeraceae bacterium | reverse complement strand
CAGCCGCCAGCCACAACTCCCATGAGTCGTAGGCCTTCTCGTCGAACGGCAGCATCTGCACAAGCTGGGGCACGCATTGGGCCAGCCATGCGTCGCTCGCCGCCTCGGGCGTCATTGAGCCACGAAGATTCTTGGAAAGCGCGATTTCCAGGTGATTGCGGGCGCGGTCGACCACAACCGGCGGAAGGTTTGGTGATGACGCGATGCGCGCAAGTGTCGCCGCCATCCACGCCCCTCGCCACAGATCAAGCGGCTTGACGATGCTCGCCGGCGGAATGAGCGACTTCAAAAGCGCATCGCTCACCGCGGGCGTGTCTGCTGCCGCTCGAAGCGTTTCGGAAATCGCCTGGTCAATGGCCATGCGCGTGCTGGCGTCGCCGATCACCCACGCCAGCGCGATGGAATCGATGTCCGCGGCCCATTGTTTGTACACGGCCTCAGATGGTTCGCCGTCGGCGACAGTGATCTTGCGCGCCAATTCATCCAATTGACCGGGAAGAGCAGGCAGATGATCGACCGCGTTCACCGCCTCAGCAGGCAGTCCGTTGCCCAGGAACGTCGGCTGCTTCGGATAGCGCGCGATGCCGATGGCATGTGATGTCGGCGCGGTCGCGGCGCTTCGTGAAGGTCCGGGTTGCGATGCGCCGCCTTCATCGCCCGACGCGGCGAGTTCGGTCTTCTGATCATTTGACGGCGTGCTGAGGAAGACCGTCCGCAGCGCGATGATGCCCATGACCAGCGTGAGCACGCCAAAGATGATCGCCAGACGGATCGTCGGCCACGCTCCGCCGCGCTTGAGCTCGTTGCCGAAATCCTCCGCAAGGCGGTCGAGCAGCGCCTGCCCGATCGGCGGAGGCGCGTGCACCGCCAGCGGAGCGATGGGCATCGTCGTTTCCCTGGACACGATCTCCGACACGCCGATGCGCGGCCCGCCCGAACGGGCGTACTCGCTCAACCCCTGCATCACGCGCAACAGGCCCTGCACGCTCACGCCATATTTCTGGGCCAGCCCCACAAGCTGCGCACGACTGCGCGCGTTCCAGCCGCCGCACGCCACCAGCACTGACAGCACCAGGCGATCGAATGCCGTGAGATTGAGCGGCGCCACGCCGGACGTCCTTGGCCTGCTTCGGCTGCGCACCGCCTTCGCCATCCACTCCGGCTGCAGCGCCAATTCCTTCTTGTGATCAGCGAGGAGCTGTTGCGTGAGTCCTCGTTTGATGGTCGCCGCCGCTTCGCGAAGCACAGAACGGACCATTTCCGCATCATTACTGCGGCCATCAGGATGGCGGAAAATCTCCGCCAGGCGGATTCGCAAACGCTCGTCCACCATCTGCTTGTCGTAGCCGTCGATGCGCAGTCCAAGCAGCATGTGCGCCGTCGCGTTCTCCGGCACGCCCAGAAACCGTTCAAAAGGATGAAGGCTCACGGCTGGGCCTCCGGACGGGTCTCTGGGGTGGATGGGGAAGCCGAAGCGGGGCCGGGGTCGGATGGAATCTGCTGATCCAAGCCTTTCAATTTCGCACCCCACGGTTCGGGCCCGAAATCGGGATTCAACTGCTTGTGCTGGTTCATCACCTCGCGCGCTCGAGATGGATCAACGTTCATCAGCAACTGAATCTGGTGAAACTTCGCTTCGTACCACCCTTCGCTGCCGGCAGGGGTTCCGGCGACAATGCGGCGCCAGTGATCCAGTGCCGTCTTCTCTTGATCGCAGGCCTCTGCGAGGATCGCCGCGCTGCGAAGGTACGACGCGTTGTTGGGCCGCTTGGAAAGCAGTTGATCAAACAGGAACAGCGCGGCACGCGCCCGCTCCTGCTCGCGCGTGCGCTCCCATTCCGCCATGCTGGCCTCGGCGACCGCCGCGTAGTACCCGATCGCGCCTTGCCGATCGAGACCAGCAGGATCATCCTTGAATTCGTGAAGCACGCGCCCGCCGTAGCGGACGACGCGATCGATCGCCGCGCTTCGATCGGAATCAGTCGCCTCCGCGCTCTTCCACACACGATGCGCCTGCTTGAACATCGATCGCACGGCTAGACGAGACCAGATCGTTGACGCATCGCGGTTCCAAAGCGCGTCGGTCAGCGCCGCCGCGTCGGCAACGTTGCCGGCCAGCAGGCGTTCCTGCACCCTGCGGCAATCGATCTCGTCGCGATGCGCGGCGGCGCTGGCGGCGTCGATGGCGGCAGCGGCATCCAGCGATTCGAACGCCGAGCGGGCTGCGACCAGCCGCTCATCCAGGGCTCGATATTGGCGCCGGGCGCGAACCAGGCCAGCGGCACCGCCTGGCAGCGCAGATCGGGTGGCGTGTCGGGCGCCTGGGCCAGGCGGATCGCCTCGGCGATCTCGGGCGCGGGCTGCACGGCGCCGCTGCTGCCCAGCAGCACCACCAGGCGCACCAGCGCACCACGGTCGGCGGCCAGCGTGCGGGCCACGCGGTTGCCGAAGGCGTGGCCGACCAGCAGGGCAGGGCCGCCGCCCAGCGCCTCGATCACCGCGGCGAGCTCGGCCGCCAGGTCGTGCAGCGTGATGTTTTCCAGCGGGCCAGAACTGCCCGGCATGCCGCGCGGCTGAGGGAGTGCGACGCGGAACCCGTCCTCGACCAGCAGGGCGGCGAAGGGATCGAGGTCGGACGCATCGCGCCCTAGGCCGGGCAGGCACACCACAAGCGGGCCGTCGCCCGCGATGCGCACGGCGATGCTGGCCGGGCCGGCCGCGACCTGCCTTGCCTCGGCCGCGTGTGGGCCGATATGGGGGGGCGGCATCAGCTGGTCTTGTCGATGTTCCAGAAGACCAGCGTGTTGGCCTTGACCACGCCGGTGACGTCGTTGCGCCACAGGAAGGGTTGGCGGAACTGGCCCAGCGGCACGTAGGGCAGCGTCTCCCACAGCCGCGCGTGCATCTTCTCGATCAGCGCCTTCTGTTTCGCGGGATCGGCCTCGCGGATATAGGCCTGGCGCATGTCCTCGCCCACCTGGTCGCAGGGCCAGCCGACGAAGTTCCGCCCGTCGCAGGTCATGATCGTGCTGGGGCTGGTCAGTGGGCTTGCGAGCTGCGCGCCGTTGGCGCTGGTGTGAAAGACGTTCCAGCCGCCCTGGTCGGGCGGGTCCTTCTTCGCCCGCCTGGCCGCCACGCTG
>CAZCGB010000476.1:0-3140 GCA_964498045.1 uncultured Isosphaeraceae bacterium | reverse complement strand
GGCTGCAGCGATGATGAGTGCGGCGTGCAGTCGCTGGTGACGGTCCAAGTCGCATCAGGTCAGTGTTACAAGATTCGAGTGGGGGGGTTCGATCAGGGCGACAGTGGCGTGGGACTCATGCAGATCGCGTGCTCGCCGTACGTGTATCCGCCGAACGATGACTGCGCGAACCGAATCGAGTTGACCTCAGGGACGCAGACGCCGTGGACGCTGGTCTCTGCGACGCAGGATGGTCCGGACTCCTTGTGCGTGGGAGGATTTGGCCCGGTCAATCGAGATGTGTGGTTCAACTATCAGGTCACAACGCCGGGTTTGATGGCGGTGTCGATGACCTCGCCGGCGCTCGCGAGCTTTGATGATTTGATCGTCTGTTCGATCTACGACTCGTGCGCGTGTACCCCTACCCAAGCCCAGCAGATTCTGTGTCTGACTTCGGATGGCACGCGCTACATTCCGGTGACGGCGGGCCAGTGCCTGAAGCTTGCTGTGCAAGGGTACGGCAACGCCAGCGGTACCGGCACGATTCAGGTGGACGTGTTCGGCGCTGCGGCTAATGACAATTGCGCCAACGCGCAGGGCATGCTCGACAATGCTCAAGTGTCGTACGACACGCGCGGCGCAACCCGCGATGGACCGGACCCCACGTGCGATTTCATCGATGCCGACGCGGCTGACGTGTGGTTCAGATACGTCGCCACCTGCGACGGCGATGCGGTGCTGACACTCACACCACAAAGTGGTTTCGGGCATGGATTTGCCGTGTATGGCAACAACTGCGTGTGTCCGGTGACGTCGGGTGACCAGGTCCTTTGCACGTTCGTCGGTTACGACGGCGGAACCCGGGCTTTCCCAGTGCAGGCTGGTCAATGCTACTTGATTCGGATCTACGAGCCGTTCGTGTACCTGTCGGAACGTGCCCCGGTCTTTGGAAATTTGCAGATTTCCTGCGCGCCAGCGCCGAGGAACGACAACTGCGCAGCCGCGCTGCCGATCTTCAATGGCGTGACGCCGTATGACGCGACAGGATCGACGGTGGATGGGCCGGCGAGCTCGTGCTGGCCGGTGTTCGCCGGCGACGTGTGGTACGACTACACCGCGACGTGCTCGGGCGTTGTGCGCGTGAGCATCGGCAACGAAAGCGGTACGATTCCGGTGGCGATTTACGACGGATGCACATGTCCGGTTGTGGCAAAAGATGAACTCGGCTGCGCCGCGGGCGTGCTTGGCGCGTCCGCTCAGGTCGTCGCAGGTCAATGCTACAAGATCAGGGTCGGCAAGCACTTCGACGGCGCGAGCACGATCAATGTCACATGCACGCCGGCACCGATCAACGACCTGTGCATCAATCGCATTGATGCCTTCAACGGTGAAACCCCTTACAGCGCCACAGGAGCAGGAAGCGATGGGTCAACCACCGTGTGCGGCGAGATCCTTGGCGATGTGTGGTTCAATTACACCGCGCCATGCAGCGGATCGCTGGAAGTCTCGGTGATGAACGAGAACTTCAACGCTGCGTTCGCGGTCTACGAAGGCTGCGACGGCGCCGCGTGTTCGCTGCTCAACGAACTTGGCTGCAGCGGAATCTTCCAGCCCCCGCTGGTGATTCCCGTGACCCAAGGCTTATGTTACAAGATCAGAGTCGGGTCTTCACCGTTCGGTCCCACTGGCGGCAACGGCACGCTCAAGCTGAACTGCGCCGCGCCGCAGATCAATGACAACTGCGATGATGGGCTTCCGGCGTTGACCGGTACAACACTCTTCGCTGGCGGCGGTGCATCCCTGGACGGTCCGCCGAGTTCTTGCGGAACATCCGGCGACCTGGTACAGGACATCTGGTTCAACTATACCGCCGACTGCACCGGCGCATTGCAGCTGTACGCCTACAACATCAACACGTTCAACGGTTACGGCGTCGTGGTGTACGACTCCTGGAATTGCCCGGCCAGCACCCTCGATGAACTCGGCTGCAACGTGTTCGGCGGCCTCGTGCAAATCCCTGTGGTCGCCGGTCAGCAGCTCAAAGTTCGCGTGGGATCGACCACTCCGGGCCTGCTCGGCCCGGGTGCGCTGGTTGTCAGCTGCTTGACGACGCCTTCGAACGATGATTGCAGGAACCGCACCATCATCACCAACGGAGATGCGCCCTACGACCTGCGATTGGCCACGCCAGACGGGCCGCCGACGACGTGCTTCGCCGGATGGGGCCATTTCGACAAGGATGTCTGGTTCAATTACACGGCGACGTGCACGGGATTCCTTCGACTTTCATCGACGACGTTCGACATTCCCGGCGTGGTGGTCTACGGCGGCGTTGAATGCCCGATCGATGAGTCGAATGAAATCGTCTGTGGCTGGCTCAATGAGTACTTGCCGCTGATTCCTGTTTCAGGAGGGCAGACGTTCAAGATTCGGCTGGGCTCGACGCCATTTTCGACGCCGGGCCAGGGATCGATGCGCGTGGAGTGCATCACGCCGGGAATCAATGACGACTGCGCCGCGCGCATTCCCATTGTGCCTGGCACAACGCCGTTCAGCACCGTGGGGGCGACGACCGATGGCCCGCAAGTCACATGCGCACCGTCGCCGTTCCAGATCGACAATGACCTCTGGTTCACTTACTCGGCGCCTTGTGGCGGCACGTTGACGGTGTCGCTCTGCGGAAGCTCGTTTGACACCGCCCTTGCCGTGTACAAAGGCTGCAACAACGAGGCCTGTCCTCCCACAGCCGCCCCCGAAGCCTGCAACAACGATTCGTGCGGCGATGACGCGGAAGTCACACTGCCGGTGCTCGCCGGGCAATGCTACAAGATCCGCGTGGGAGGCATGTTTGGCGCTTCAGGCGTCGGCACGGTGAACCTGACGTTCGACACCGCTGATTCCGACGGCGACGGCACACCCGATTGCAACGACGGCTGTCCGAACGACCCCAACAAGATCGCGCCGGGGATCTGCGGTTGTGGCGTGCCCGAAACCGACAGCGATGGCGATGGCACTCCAAATTGCATTGATGGTTGTCCGAACGATCCCAACAAGATCGCGCCGGGCGTCTGCGGCTGCGGCGTGCCGGACACCGATACTGATGCCGACGGCGTGCTTGACTGCATCGATGGCTGCCCGACCGATCCCAACAAGACTTCTCC
>CAZCGB010000475.1:0-3156 GCA_964498045.1 uncultured Isosphaeraceae bacterium | reverse complement strand
CCACGCCGTCCAGCACGCCCACAACAAAGGCATCATCCATCGCGACATCAAACCCTCCAACGTGCTCGTCACCGTCGCCGACGGCAAACCCATCCCCAAAGTCATTGACTTCGGAATCGCCAAGGCCACCAACGCCAGACTCACCGAGAAAACCCTCTTCACCGAACACCGACAACTCATCGGCACCCCCGAATTCATGTCGCCCGAACAAGCCGAAATGTCCGGCGTCGACATCGACACACGCTCCGATGTCTACTCCCTCGGCGTCCTTCTCTACGTCCTCCTCACAGGCACAACCCCCTTCTCCTCCAAGACTCTCCGCGAAGCTGCCTTCGGCGATATGCAGCGCATGATCCGCGAAACCCAACCGCCTCGACCCTCCACCCGACTCAACACCCTCGGCGATAACCTCGCCCAGGTCGCTGCCAACCGACGCATCGAACCCGACAAACTCGCAAAACTCGTCCGTGGCGATCTCGACTGGATCGTCATGAAATGCCTCGAAAAAGACCGCACACGCCGCTACCAGTCCGCCAGCGGACTCGCCGGCGACCTCCAACGACACCTCACCGGCCTCGAAGTCGAAGCCGCTCCACCCTCCGCCGCCTACCGCCTCACCAAGTTCGTCAAACGCAACCGCACAACCGTCCTCGCCGGATCCATCCTCGCCCTCACGCTCATCCTCGGCGTGATCGGCACCACCCTGGGCATGATGAACGCCTTGCACGAGCGCAACCGCGCCGACCTCGCCGCCCAGGCTGCACAACGCTCCGCAGAGCAGGAATCCCAAGCCAGGATCGAAGCCCAAACCAGCGCGACGCGCGCGGAGAACGAAGCCGCCCGCGCCAAGAGCGAAGCCGAGCGCGCCACCGCAGCGGAGCGCGAATCCACACGCCGCGCAAGCGAACTGGAACAGGTCGCGCAGTTCCAGGCATCCATGCTCAAGGACATCGACGTGGCCTTGATGGGCGACCGCCTGCGCGAAGATGTGCTGGCCGAGGCCGACGCCGACTTCGCGCGCCAGGGCCTCGATCCCGCCGACGCCGCCAATCGCCATGAAACGCTTCGCCTGGCCTTGGCGGACCTCAACTTCACGAATCCTGCGATCGCGAGTCTGGACCGCAACGTGCTGCAGCGGGCGCTCAACGCGCTTGATCTGGAGTTCGCCAACCAGCCTCTGGTGCAGGCCCGATTGCTGACGACGATCGCCGACACGCTGCAATCGCTTGGCCGGCTCAACAGCGCGCGCCCGCCGCTGGAACGTGCCGTGGAAATCCGTCGTCGACTTCTGGGCAACACCCACGCCGACACATTGGATTCCATCGGCAACCTGGCGACGCTGATCGACGACCAGGGCCAGGACCCCGCCGCAGCCGGAAAACTCTACCGTGAAGCGTATGAAGGACAACTGGCCACCGTCGGCCCCAACGACCCGCAAACCCTGACCGCGGAAAGCAACTACGCGTACTGGCTGGAGCTACAAGGGCAGGTTGCGGAAGCGGAGCGTCATTATCGTGCCGTGCTCGAAGCCCGTCGCCGCATTCTCGGGCCGACACACGAGCACACGCTGATTTCGGTGGTGAACCTTGGCGTGCTGCTGCGCACCAGCAATCGCCTGGATGAAGCCGAGCCGCTGTACCGCGAAGCCCTCGACGGCTACCTCAAGACGCTCGGCCCCGACCACGTCTGGACGCTGGGTGCGAAGAACAACATGGCGTTTCTTCTGGCGGCGCAGGGCAAGTTGGACGAGGCGGCCCAACTGCACAGGGAGACGCTCGCCAGCCGTCGCCGCATTTTGGGCGACACGCACCGCGACACGCGCAATTCGATCTACGCCCTCGCAAACGTGCTGCGCAAGCAGGGCAAGCTTGCGGAGGCCGAGCCGCTGTACCGCGAGACGCTGCTGGTTTCCCGCACGGTGGACGGCGACGATGCGCCGCAGACCCTGCGGAACATGCACAATCTGGCGTCGCTGCTGCAACAGGAGCGCGCATTCGCTGAGGCAGAGACGTTGTACCGCGAGGTGGTCGAGCGCAAGCAGCGCACGCTTGGCTCCGAGCATCAGGAGACGATCGAGGCGCGGGCGAGTCTTGACGCGCTCCTCGCTGAAGCCGAGGCGGCCGGCGCATCGCCCGCAAACCGTCCTTCGCCCGCGAGCGTCCCCGCGACGTCGCCGAACTGATTTGCGGGCGCCTCACCGCTTCGACGATCATTGGCGATGATGTCCGTTCCTCCACGACCCCACGATCTTCTGGATTCTCGCTCCGACCAGGACCATGTCACACGGGTGATGCAGGCGGCTGGCGGCGGCGATCGCGCTGCCGCCGATCAATTGCTGCCGCTGGTGTACGACCAGTTGCGCGCCATCGCGCAGCAGCGCATGTCGGGCGAGCGGAACGCGGGGCGGAATCACACTTTGCAGGCCACCGCGCTGGTGCATGAGGCGTACGTGCGGCTGGTGGGTGACGCTCGTGATGCGCTGAAGTGGGACAGCCGGGCGCATTTTTTCGTTGCTGCGGCGGAAGCGATGCGGCGGATCCTCATTGATCATGCCCGCATGAAACTTGCCGAAAAAAGAGGTGGTGCGGATCACAAGCGGCTGGATCTGGCGATCGCGGATGTGGCCGACCTGGCATCGCAGAAGAATCCCGAGGAAATCCTTGCGCTTGATCAGGCCTTTCTTCGCCTTGGGGAGCAGGAGCCGCGCGTCGCCCAGGTGGTGCGTCTGCGGTTCTACGCGGGGTTGTCGGTGGATGTCGCCGCGGCCGCGCTCGGCGTGTCGCCGCGCACGGTGGAGCTGGACTGGTCGTATGCGCGTGCCTGGCTGTACCGCGCATTGCGCAGACAGGATTGAATGCTCGCTGAGGACATCTCGTCATGGCAGAAGCCCCTTTCCCCAACCGAGTGAAGGATGTGTTCGCTGAAGCCATGCAGCTTCCGCCGGAAAATCGTGCGGCGTTCATCGAACGCGCCTGCGCGGGTGATGCGGACCTGCTGGCCGAGGTGAGGATGCTGGTCGACGCGATGCAGGATGCGGCGGCGGCCGGCTTCCTCTCCACCCCCACCGTCGCCACGCCAACGTCCGCCGAAACCCTGCAGGCGCAGGCGACAGGCGGCGAAGGCCCGGGCGTGCGCATCGGGCCCTACAAGCTTCTG
>CAZCGB010000474.1:0-3160 GCA_964498045.1 uncultured Isosphaeraceae bacterium | reverse complement strand
AGCCAGTTGCTCGATCCTGCACCGAGAGGAGGATGCAGCCAAGCACCAGTGAGCGCGAAGCTTGGCCAACCGCATTGAACTGAAAATCCGATCCCAATCACATCGCCATCGTCCTGTTCAACGCACTCACGCCACTCCATGCCCCACGCTTGATCGAGCTCTTGGCGATACCAAGCTCCGTTCCTTCCATTCAATTGTGATGTCCAGCCGAAGCGGCGAAATAAGTCCAATTCAGCTTCGGTCAGGCGGCCGGTCCATCCCTTCGGCTGGACTTGAACTGTCCACAAGCCCCACGCCACCGCGACGTTGACGATTGCGCCCGCTGCCGCCCATGCGAGCAGCAGGAGGACGACTCGAGACATCGGGCGGCCCGGGCGCTTCACGCGGTGACCGCCTTCTTTGAAGCGACAGCCGCGCCGCATTCCGTGCACACTTCACTTGCTCCGACGGGGTACGCGCACTTCGGGCACAAGCCGCGCTTGATGCGTCGCCGCTTTCGCAACGCGAACGGCGCGGCGAAGAGCAGCCAGCCCCCCCAAAGCATCGCGGCGTAGAACATCGTGTTGATCACGAAGCCGGGCCAGATTGGGAGAAGGAGAAGCGCGCGAGGCACGGTGATCTGTCCCTGTATTGGTGGGCCGACGCTCCAAGGAGCAGTTCCGATGATCACCGCGCTCATTCCAATGACATCGTCCATCATTTCGCCTCGGTACATTCCCGCCATCGACAACGTCGGCCATCCGGTCGCGTGCGCAGTTCGATAGAGGCTACCAAATGAAGGATCCTTGCTTGAAACTGCCGCAGTGGGCATCAGCGACGATGCTGCCCACATTGGAATCAACGAAAGCGGAGGCGGACCAACCTCGGGCAGGGTCGATGATGTGTCGTACCGAGGCGATGACAGGACCCACAGTGAACCAAGGCGGCGATTCGACCACACGATCCAGACGCCCGATCGGTTTTCGATCGATTGGTGCCATGATCCCTGTGGATGGCCCCATGCTGGTGCCAGAGGATCAAGGGCAATTGCGAATCCCCACGCCACCGCGACGTTGACGATTGCGCCTGCCGTCGCCCATGCGAGCAGCAGGAGGACGACTCGAAACATCGGGCGGCCCGGGCGCTTCACGCCGGAATTCTACTCGCGGCCGCGGGCGTTGCGGAAGGTGCACGCGGCCGCGATGATTGCCCCTTCGTGGTGGGGTTCGCGCTCGTCATCCGCGAAAGCTCAGCGTTCACTCGCTGACGATGACCTGCTGGGCTGACTCAGCAGGCTGATGCAGCGTGTTCCTGGCGAAGCCTGCTTCGCGCAGCATGCTTTCCAGTTCCGCGAAGGTGTACGCATCGCCCTCAGCCGTTGTCGCCAGCATCACCAGTGGAAACGTCGCAGAAAGCGGCGGCGACACGCGGTCGGCGTTGGGGATGAACTCCAGCGTCACCAGTCTGCCATGCGGCGCAGGCTTCAGCGCGGCGCGGATGCGCTTGAGCAATGCCACGCACTGTTGACGATTGAAATGATGCAGCAGGTTCGTCAGCAGCGCGACATCGTGCGGGCCACCGAAATTCACGGTGAACGCATCGCCCGGCAGAAGCGCGTAGCGATCGCCCACGCCCATGCGTTTCGCATTCGCCTGCGCGACTTCCAGCACTTTCGGCCAATCCAGCGCGGTCACCTTCAATTCCGGATTCTTCTGCGCCAGCGCGATGCCGAACAATCCGTGACCGGCGGCGATGTCGAGCACGCTTCCCTTCAATTGGCCGAGGATGCCCGCGATGGCCATGGCGGTCGGGTGCATCATCGCGCCCATCTGCTGGGCGAAGTTGATCCAGCCGTCGTATTCGTTCTTGACTGTGCCGGCATCGGGCCGGCCTCCGCGGCGAACGCTCTCGGTGAGTTCGGCGAAGTACGGCACGATGGGGCCGTTGATGAACCCCAGCACGCCGCCGATGTAGGCGGGGGACTTCTGATCGAGGAACAACGCGGCTTCGGGCGTGAGGTGGTAGGCGTTGCCGGTCTTGCTGAGGATGCCGTTCACTGTCCAGTAGTCGCAAAGGATGCGCACGCCTTTCTCAGAGGCGTTGCAGGCCTTCGCGGCGTCGGCGACGGTGACGTTGCCTTTCGCCAGCGCGCTGAACAGGCCGATGTCGACTGCGGCCTGCATGGCGGCGGTCTTCTGATAGGCGGAGAAGCACTCGAAGATCGGGGCGGGGTTCATGCGATTTCTTCCTTTGGGCGGCGATTGCAAGCCCTGATGACAGGCCGGAAAGCCTACCTTGCCGCCGCATGCGCGTCATGCATGGATGGTCGCAGCCGCGCTCATCCTCAATCGCCGAATGCAACTTGAGACGAGGTGGCAGCTCGCGTTCCGCCGCCCCCGATGGCGACTCGCCGTCACAACACGCCTCACAGAATGACTTTCTTGGCGGCCTCCACCAGCGGCTCGGCGGCCATCGTCATATCGCGACGCGCCCACATGCGGCGAATCCACCAGACCTTCAAGCAGATGGCGACGATCACCAGTGCGAATGCGAAGTACGGTTGCCGCGTCTGATACCACATGGCGGGCTCCTGCCAGATTGTTCGGCGTCGGCGAAGGATGACGCATGCTCTCCTTGATTTCCACACGCGGCGGAAGCGTGGGCCAACAGGCGCATGAAAACGACCGTCGGTTGATGATCGCGCCGGACGCAAGGCATCATCGTTAATCCCCGGCCCAGGAGATTTTCGTGTGGTTGTCTTTCAACCTTCCAGCGCGCCGCGATCGACGGTGCCGTTGCGAATTCGCGCGCGATCCAGAAGATCGCGCGAACTAGGCTCCGTCGTGTTGGCGTCGTCATCGAGGTCGAAGCTGTCCGCGGGGAGCAGATCATTGTCGCCAGAATCGCGTGCCGGCGAGTTGCTGCGCAGGCGCAGATCGTCATCTTCGGTGCCAACGATATCGTCCGGGCCGTCGGCATCGCGAAACTGGGGATTCGCGCCGAGATTGCCCGCGGCGGTCACGTTCAGCGGCATGCCCTGCACGATGCAGCGGCGGTAGATGAGCGAGCCGCCATCGTTGGATGCCTGGCTCCTTCGGCTCGTGTCGCCGCTGGCTTCGTTGCTCCAGAGGATGCAGTTGTACAGCCTCAGGTCAGCGGTGTTGGCGTTGAAGATCGCACC
>CAZCGB010000473.1:0-3162 GCA_964498045.1 uncultured Isosphaeraceae bacterium | reverse complement strand
CGTCGATCCTCGGCGAACTGCTCTCAGCCGGCCTGGGCGTGCAGGGCATGCTGTGGGCGACCAGCCCGGCATGCACCGAACTGGAGACGCATGTGCTGGACTGGCTGGTGGAGATGCTGGACCTGCCGCGGAAGTTCCTGTCCAGCGCGAGCGGTGGAGGCGTGATTCAGGATACGGCCTCGAACTCATCATTGTGCGCGCTGCTGGCCGCACGAGAGCGTGCAACGGCGTTCGAAAGCAATCGACGCGGCGTCAGCCCGCATCGGCTCGTCGCGTACACATCCTCGCAGGCGCATTCCTCCATCGAGAAGGCCATGATGATCGCAGGCCTGGGGCGCGAGAACCTGCGCATGATCGACGCGCCCGCCGCCGGCGGATTCGCGATGGACCTCCACGCGCTGCGCGAGGCGATGCGATCCGACATCGCGCAGGGCTTGATTCCGTTCTTCATCTGCGGCACCGTCGGCACAACTTCATCCAACGCCATCGACCCCGTGCGCGAGATCGCCGCGCTCATGAGCGAACTCGCGCCGCGCTGCTGGCTGCATGTCGATGCCGCCATGAGCGGCACAGCCGCGCTGTGCCCCGAACTCCGCCACATCCACGACGGCCTCGAATATGCCGATTCGTATTGCTTCAACCCGCACAAGTGGTTGTTCACCAACTTTGATTGCGACTGCTTCTACGTCGCCGACCGCCGCGAACTCATCAACACGCTGAGCATTCTTCCGGAGTATCTGAAGAACGCCGCGACCACCAGCGGCGAAGTGTTCGACTACCGCGACTGGCACGTGCAGCTTGGCCGGCGATTCCGGGCGCTCAAACTCTGGTTCGTCATCCGACACTACGGCGTCGAGGGATTGCAGCATCACATCCGCGAGCATGTGCGCCTGGCGCAGGAATTCGCTGGATGGGTGCGCGATGATGCGCGCTTCGAGATCATCGGCCGCCACCCGCTGAACCTCGTCTGCTTCCGGCTGCGCGGCGACGATGCCCGCACGCAGCGGCTGCACGAGTCGCTCAACGCATCGGGCCGAATGTACCTCACGCACACCAGGCTCGATGGCCAGTACGTGCTGCGCATGTCGATCGGCGTGTCGCGCACGGAGCAGCGACACGTTGAGGCGGCATGGGCGATGATCCGGCAAACCGCCGGGGAATGCTGACGAGCCGGGAATGGACCTCTGATTGCGATACCATGTGCCTGCGCCATGCTCTTCACCGGACTGTCCATTCTCATCTCCATCGTGCTGCTGCTGTTGATGCTGGCAGCCATGCATCTTGGCAATCGCATCGGTCTGAGCATCGACGCCAAGGCGGAGGACGAATACAAGCGCGGCACAGGGGCGGTCGAAGGCTCGCTGTTCGCCCTGCTGGGCCTGCTGCTGGCGTTCACGTTCGCCGGGGCCGCCGCGCGATTCGAGGTGCGAAGGGATCAGATCATCGAGGAAGCCAACTGCGTGGGCACGGCCTACCTGCGGCTGGACATTCTCCCGGCCGATCGCCAGCCGGCGCTGCGGCAGTTGTTTCGCGACTATGTGGATGAGCGATTGAAGGGCTTCGAGCTCACGCCCGATCCTGCCGCCGAAACGCATTTCGCCCGCGCCAACGAAATGCAGACGCAGATCTGGCGCGAGTGCACCGCCGCGTGCGCGGAGGCAGGCAACCCCGCTGTGACGTCGCTGGTGCTTGCGGCCATGAATCAGATGTTCGATATCGCCAGCTCCAGGGCCGCCGCCCGCCTCGGCCACCCGCCGCTGCCGATCTTCATCCTGCTCGTCTCCGCTGCGCTGGCGTGCTCGGCCATGGCCGGCCGCGACATGGCCAGCCGGGTCTTCCGCAAGCGGCTCTATCGTTTCGGCTTCGCGTTCATGGTTTCGCTCACGGTGTTCGTGATCGTCGATCTCGAGTTCCCGCGCATCGGCTTCATGCAGCTCGATCGCTACGACGCATTCCTGATGCAGGTGCGCAAGAGCATGGATTGAGCCTGGCAAGATGAATCCGCCGGCAAGCGCAGCGGTACACTCGTGCGCCATGCCCGCATCCAAGCCGATTCACGCCATTCCACAAAATGATTTCGCCTCGCGACGTGCTGCGCTGCTCAAGACGCTCAAGAACTGCGCGGGCCTCGTCTTCGCCGGCGATCACGACTCGCACAGCGACTCGCCGTTCCGCCCGCATCGGCATTTTGAGTATCTCACGGGCGTGACCGACGAGCCCGGGGCGATCCTGCTGCTCGATCCTTCGCACCCCGTCGAGGCCCGCCGTGCCGCGCTGTTCCTCAAGCCGCTCAACCCCGAACTTGAGAAGTGGGACGGCTACCGGCTGGAGATCACCGCCGCGCTCAAGGACAAGACCGGCTTCGCTTCGGTGTTCCGCCTTGACAAGTTCGGCATGCTGCTCAATGACGCGGCGCGAAGAACCAAGCGCCTGGCGATCCTGCATCCGCCTTCGACATATTCCGCGCCGGTCTCGCCGGACCTGGAGATCTTCCGCAAAGTCGCTGAGCGCGTGCCCGGCTGCGTGATCGAGGATCGCAGCGATGAAATCCCCGCGATGCGCTGCATGAAGTCGAAGAACGAAGTCGCCATGATCCAGCGCGCCTGCGACATCACCGCGACCGGCTTCGACGCGGTGCTGCGCACACTCAAGCCCGGCATGAACGAGTTCGACGTGCAGGAAACCATCGAGCACGCCTACCGCAGCGCAGGCGCGCGCGCGCTGGCGTTCCCCTCCATCGCCGGCTCGGGCGTCAACTCGACCGTTCTGCATTACCGCGCGAACTCCAAATTGATCGACGACGGCGATCTGGTCTGCCTCGACTCCGGCGCGAAGTGGCAAGGCTACTCCGCCGACGTCACGCGCACGTTTCCCGCCAACGGGCGATACACGGCCCGGCAGCGCGAGGTGTACGATATCGTGCTCAAGGCGCAGCTCGCGGCGATCAAGGCCGTGAAGCCCGGCGCACGCAACTCGCAGATCGACAACGCCGCGCGCAAAGTCATCGACGACGCCGGCCTGGGCGACTACTTCATCCACGGCATCGGTCACCACCTCGGGCTCGACACGCACGATTCGACTCCGTTGGGCGACCAGCCGCTCAAGGTCGGCGCGGTCATGACCATCGAGCCGGGCGTGTACATCCCGTCGGAGAAGATCGGC
>CAZCGB010000472.1:0-3169 GCA_964498045.1 uncultured Isosphaeraceae bacterium | reverse complement strand
GGACGATCGGTCAGAGCAGGTCGTTGACCTTGATGCCTGTCTAGAGGACTTCGGTCTTGGGTTTATGGTCAAAGAACTCGGGCGGCTCGCGATGGATCGGCATGCGCTTGGTGGCCTTCACAGGGCCGCGATTGTCCACGGGTTCGCCAAGAAGATTAAACACGCGGCCGAGCACGCCTTCGCCGACAGGCACGGTCACCGGCGAACCGGAGTCAACGCACGCCTGGCCGCGGCGGAGGCCGTCGGTGGAGGCGAGGGCGACGCAGCGCACCTGTCCACCGCCGAGGTGTCGCGCCACTTCGCCGATGAGCTTGGACTTCTCGCCGCGGATCTCCAGTTGGCATTCAACAGCGTTGTACAGCGAGGGCAGGCTGTCTTCGGCGAACTGGGCGTCGAACGTGGAGCCGATGACTTGGATGACTTTGCCGGTGGTGGCCATGGAGACTTCCGATGGAGCGAAGAAATGCGGGCGGAGAAACGGGAGAACAAGCGGTCGGAAAGGGCAAGACACCCAAGCCGAGGCGTGTGAAATCCTTCACGAACGGGGGCCAAAGGATAGCGGCTTGGCCGGTGAGTGCCAAGCGGATGCAGGAGGTTGAATTCGGCAGTGGTTAGGATGGGGCCCGATGACGCAGAGAGAAATCGCCAACCTGTGCTGCCGCGTGCTGGCGGTGTATGCCCTGCTGCAGGCCTTCGGCCGCATCACGTATCTGGCGTCGCTGCTGTGGCCCCTGTTCCAGACACGGACGACCACCACTGAAGCTGTGTTCGGCGCGTTGATTGGCGCATCGGAGCCGATTCTCTGGCTGATGGCAGGCGGCTTTCTCTGGCGCTGGTCGGGACTGATCGCCGCGTGGATGGTCGGCACGGACCTTCACGATCATCGGGATGAACCGGACAATCAGCGACGAACTGCCTCAGCCGAAGCGGTGCATCTCATCGCGTTCTCGACGGTCGGGCTGTGGGTGCTGGTGGACGCCGTGCCCCGAATGCTGAGTTTCTTGGTGCACTTCGCCTATGTGCGATTTCACGGCCAGGTGACGGGAGCCGCCAATGGCGGCATGTGGCTCGAATCGTTCATCGATGACGCGCTTCGATTGGCGCTCGGGATGTACTTGCTCTTCGGCGCATCGGGACTGCTGCGCATCGTGCGCGGCACGAAGAACTTCGGGCTCGAAGCGCGCGAACAGCCTGAATTCGCCGCGCGCGATGATTCGAAATCCGACCAACCGCGGAACGATCATGCCGCCGACTGATTCTTGGCGGTCACACAAGCCAGCGTCCTGAGTATGGATTGAAAAAGAACAGAACGCGTTTGCCGGGTTGTCCGCCCTTCTCCTCACAGCTACCTTGCATGCTGACTCGTGGACCAAGACTGTCGCCGGGTGAGCCGAACGTTGAGCCGACCATGCGTGATGACCAGCCAACCCACGGAACGTACGCCGCCGCCTTCCAGGCCGAGGTTGATCGTCTGGAGCAGATGCGTGGCGAGGAATCGCTGACGCAGTTGCAGCGCATCATTGATTTGGCAATCCAGCACAATGATCCGGCAGCGGTCCTGGAGTGGCGGTGCACCTTGATCCAGGCGGCATCGCATTTTGGCCGGTCTGACGTGAAGATCGGCGCGTTTCAAAGCCTGTGCGCGATGTACGACGCCGAACCCGACGCGGAGGACCTCCGGGCCCAGGTGCTTTGGTTCTGGAAGTGGCTGACCGAGGATCTGCCGGAGTTCATCGACGTCCCGGTTCAGCAGTTGAACGCCTTGCACGAGCAGATGCGGCAATTCTACGAACGCGAAGCAGAATCGCCGGCTCCGGTCCTGGCGCTTCGTTACCGCGCCGCTGCGTTCATGGGGCAAGGCGCGGCAGCAGCGCGACACCTGAAAGAATGGGACGCGTGCGAGCAGGGCGAATCAGACGACTGCGCGGCGTGCCAGATCAACATGCGCGTCGAGTCCCTTCTTGATCTCGATCACATTGACGCCGCCCTCGCTGCGGCCGAGCCGTTGATCCGCGGCGAACACTCCTGCGAGGACGTGCCGGCCACGACTTTCAGCAGGCTGCTTCTGCCGCTGCTGTTCCGCGGCGAGGGCGAAGTCGCCACCTCGATGATGCGGGTCTTTCGGCGGCAGGTGCGCCATACCCCGAGCATGTTGGACCATCTCGCCGATCACTTGCTGATGCTCAGCCTCGTGCCCAGCCCGCAAACGGCGCGGCGGCATGCATGCGTGCTGTGCCGACGAATTGCGGAGACCACGAACTCCTACGCGCGATTCTGCTGCGCGCGGGCCTTGTGGGTCTGGGCGACTCGCCGGGGCAGTGCAGGATTGCCACTTGCCCTGCCCCGTCGATCGCTTGAGGCGCTTCCTTGCGAACAGGACGATGCTTCAGTGTCCACCTGGCTGGAGTCCGAGATGCGCCGACTGGCGGCGGCCTTCGACGAGCGCAACGGAAGCGACCGATTCAGCGGTCTGGTGCAATCCGCGGAAGACCTGCTCACCTTCGACATCGACAGCATCTCTGGGCGATGAGTAGGGCGGGCGTTGATGGTGGACGATCACGCCGGGGCCAGCGTGCCCGTCACCCACGGCCGCAGCGGGAACTCAGCCGCCACGGCGCGCAGGTCGGCCAACGTCACGGCGTTGATCTTCGCCAGTTCCATTTCCAGCGGCAGGTACTCGCCTCGCGTCAGCCACATGCGGCCGAGCCGTGTCATGCGGCCGGCGGGCAGTTCGCCGTGCAGCGTGACGCCGGTGGCGATCTTGCTGCGCGTGCGTTCGAGGTCATCTTCGGTGAGCGAAGCGACGAGCCCGTCGATCTCGTTCAGTATCACGCGTTCAACCTGCTCGGCCGAGTCGTGAGAGCACGACGCGTACACTACGAACTCGCCGGCGTGATCCTTGCCGTCGTATTGGCTCTGCGCCTCATCGGCGAGGCCGGGTTCGATCAACGCCCAGTGCAGGCGCGAGCCTTCGCCGTCGCCGAGGATCTGCGCGAGCATCGCCGCGGCATAGCGCCGCTCATCCAGCTGCGCGGGGGCCGGCGCGAGCATGATGGCGTAGTGCCGCTTGACCTTGTCGGAGCGCATCGCGAAGCGATCGCGCTCGCATGCCGCGACGGCTGCTGTGCGGGAGGCGCGCGTGGTGTTCCACGCCCCGCATTCGCGCTGC
>CAZCGB010000471.1:0-3179 GCA_964498045.1 uncultured Isosphaeraceae bacterium | reverse complement strand
CATCATCGACACCCCCGGCCACGTCGACTTCACCATCGAAGTCGAGCGTTCGCTGCGCGTGCTCGACGGCGCGGTCGCGGTGTTCGACGGCAAAGAAGGCGTGGAGCCCCAGTCGGAGACGGTGTGGCGCCAGGCCGACCGCTACAACGTGCCGCGCGTGTGCTTCGTAAACAAGATGGACAAGATCGGCGCGAACTTCGAGTTCTGCGTCGAGACGATGAAGACGCGGCTGGGCGCCAATCCGATCTGCGTGCAATTGCCCATCGGCGCCAGCGAGACCTTCCAGGGCGTCATCGACCTCCTGGAGATGAAGGCGTACTACTTCGATCAGGGCGAACTGGGCGCGGTTGTCGAACAGCGCGAAATCCCCGCGGACATGAAGGACATGGCCGAGCTCTATCACCACGAGATGGTGGAGAAGGCCGCGGAGCTTGATGATCAGCTCATGGAGAAGTACCTGACCGACGAGAAATCGTGCACCGCAGCGGAGATTCGCGCCGCGCTGCGACGAGGCACGATCAGCCGACAGTGTTTCCCTGTGTTCTGCGGTTCGGCCCTGAAGTACATCGGCGTGCAGCGATTGATCGACGGCGTCATCGACTACCTGCCGAACCCCACGGAAGTTCCCGAGGTCGAAGGCGTGGACCCGCGCGAAAAGGAGAAGAAACTCACCCGCCCCCACTCCGAAGACGCCCCCTTCTCCGCGCTCGTGTTCAAGGTCGTCAGTGACACGCACGGCGACCTCACCTACATCCGCATCTACTCCGGCCGCCTGGACAAAGGCACGCGCGTGCTCAACCCCGGCAACGACAAGAAGGAGAACGTCAGCCGCATCTTTGAGATGCACGCCAAGGACCGCGATCCGCTGGATTCGGTCGGCGCTGGCAATATCGTGGCAGTCATCGGTCTCAAGCATTCGTACACCGGCGACACGCTCTGCGATCCGGACAATCCCATCATCCTTGAGAAGATGGATTTCCCCGAGCCGGTGATTTCGATGTCCATCGAGCCCAACACCAACGAGGACAAGAAAAAGCTGTCCGAGGCGCTTGGCGTCATCCGCCGCGAGGATCCGTCGTTCCGCTCGAACTTCAACGATGAGACCGGAGAAACGATCATCAGCGGCATGGGTGAGTTGCACTTGGAAATCGTCAAGAACAAGCTCATCCGCGACATGAAGATCGGCGTCAAGGTCGGCACACCGCGCGTCTCGTACCGTGAGACCATCGTGGGCAAGGCCGAGAAGATCCGCGGACTGTTCAAGAAGCAGTCAGGCGGTCGCGGCCAGTACGGCGACGCGGTGGTCACCGTGCAGCCCTTCACCGCAGAGCAGGCCGAGGCAGAAGAGTTGGAAATGAAAGACGGCATCGTGTTCGTCGACGCCATCAGCCAAGGCGTTATTCCACGCGAGTTCATCCCGTCGGTGGAATACGGCGTGCGCCAGGCGGCGGCGTCGGGAATCCTTGGCGGCTACCCGATGGTCAACGTCCGTTGCGACCTTGTGTACGGTTCATACCACGACGTCGATTCCAGTCAGATCGCCTTCGAGCAGGCCGGCGCGCTGGCTTTCCGCGAAGCATGCACGCGAGCCGGTCTCGCGCTGCTTGAGCCGATCATGCGGGTGACGGTCGTCACGCCCGATGAGTTCTTCGGAAACGTCTCGGGCGACCTCGCAAGCCGGCGGGGCGGAATCGTTGACAGCGAACTCCGCGGCGTGGTCCGCATCATCACCGCAGAAGTTCCGCTCAGCGAGATGTTCGGCTACACGACGACGCTTCGCGGCATGACACAGGGCCGCGCCACCAGCACGATGGAGCCGGCGATGTACCGCCAGATGCCGGACCGGTTGCGCGACGAAGTGCTGGAAAAGGCTTAAGCGGGCAGACGACGAGCAGTGCATTCAGACATAACAGACGCCGCGAGCTGCCGCTCGTGGCGTTTTTTTTCGTTGAGTTCGACGTGCGGAGATGCACATTGTGACAGGTCCGCGTGCGGAATCTCCCGACCTTCAGCATTGGCCATGGCGTCATGAGGCGTGTGCACGAGGATGAGGCGCGTGACGGCGAGATGTCGCGCGCACAAGAGGAAATCGCGCGTGAAGGGGCATTGGCTGCAAAAGGTGACATCACCACGACGCGACGGCGCTATGGCGAGATTGCACATTGACGACTCGGCAACGCGACAAGACCGCAAACCGGCAAAACGAGAACCGGTGCCCCGCAGTCAGAGGAGCGGCGGCGTCCCTTATCTCGTATTTTCGCGAAATACCGAATTATAAAACGTGTTTTCGCGAAAAACTGTTCCTGCGGTATGCTGGCAGCCGTTTGATCGCACCAGCCGTCGATTCGGCATCTCGGCTCAGACCCGTCACTCACATTCGTCACAGTACCGGAGTCCCCCTCTTGTCACGCCCGCTCGCCACTGAAAGCGCGTTTCGAGCCATCGCCCATCCGTTGCGCCGGCGCATCCTCGATGCCCTTCGCCGCCATGAGTACTCCGTCGGCGAGCTTCACCAGGCACTCAGCGACATCGGCCGAGCGTCGCTCTCGGATCACCTTCGCATCCTGCGCGAATCACAATTGATCAAGCAGCGACGCAAGGGCACATTCCGCATGTACACATTGAACATCGACCCCATTCGCATGGTGGCGACATGGTGCAGGCCATTCGATGCGTACAAACCGCCCGCAACATCCAAAGCGGAATTATCGTTTCGGCGCGGGTAGGCCAGACAGGCAATCGGCCCGGGCAACGGGGTTTGTCCCGTTGCGGCGTCGCGACACCTTGGCGCGAGCATTCCTTCCGCGTCGTCCGCCGCGAGTTGAACCGCGCATGAACCGGTCATCCGACCTCATCCCCCCTTCTTGGCGATCTCCTTCTTCACTTCCTGGATCGCGTACTGCATCGGAAGGCGATCTTTCTCGGGAATCATGCCGAGCATCGGTTCAAGCTGCTTGACCATGAGTTTCATCTTCTCGACATCGCCTGACTTCAGCATGCCATCAAGCGCCTGCTTGGCGATCTTCTGCTGCTCTTCATTCAGGCTCTCAAAGGTGATCTCCTTCGCGGGCGTGCTGGCCGGAGCGGTCGCCGCCGGACGTGCGTCGGCGAGCTTTTTCACTTCATCAGGCAAGGCGAACACCGCAGGATCGAGCGTGTTGATTTCGATCGATTTCACC
>CAZCGB010000470.1:0-3180 GCA_964498045.1 uncultured Isosphaeraceae bacterium | reverse complement strand
CATTGTCGAGACGCTGCGCGATGGCGAGATCATCGTGCTGGAGAACCTGCGCTTCCACAAGGCTGAGAAGAAGGGCGATGAAAACTTCGCCGCCAAGCTCGCTTCGTTCGGCGACATCTATTGCAACGACGCGTTCGGCACTGCGCATCGCAACGACGCCAGCATGTACGCCGTGCCCAAGATCATGAAGGCCGGCGGAAAAAAGTGCGTCGCGGGATTGCTGCTGCAGAAGGAGCTCAAGTTCCTATCCGAGGCGATCGCGCAGGCGAAGAAGCCGTTCGTCGCTGTGCTGGGTGGAGCGAAGGTCTCCGACAAGCTCGGCGCGATCCGCAACCTCATGGGCAAGGTGGACACGATCATCATCGGCGGGGCGATGGCATACACGTTCCTTCGCGCCCTCGGCCAGCGCACTGGCTCCAGCCTGGTGCAGGATGACATGCTCGGCGAGGCGAAGACGATCCTGGAAGCCGCGAAGTCTTCCAAGACCGAGATCATGCTGCCGGTCGATCACGTCTGCGCGCAGAAAATCGCAGGCGATGCGGCGACGAAGGTCTGCGGCGATTCAATCGACGATGGCTGGATGGGGTTGGACATCGGCCCCAGGACCGCGGCGGCGTATGCGGCGAAACTCGCAGCCGCCAAGACCATCGTATGGAACGGCCCGATGGGGGTGTTCGAGACCCCGCCGTTTGATGCTGGCACCAAGGCAGCGGCCCAGGCGATGGCCAAAGCCACCAAGGCGGGGGCGGTGTCCATCGTCGGCGGAGGCGACTCGGCAGCGGCGGTGGAGGAATTCGGCCTCGCAGACGCCTTCTCCCATGTTTCCACCGGCGGTGGCGCGAGCTTGGAAATGCTGGAAGGCAAGAAGTTCGACAGCGTTGGCCTGCTGGATGAGGCGTAAGCAGGCATGAGACCTGAGGCTTGACGCGTGAGGTTCACTCATAAGGGGCTGGGTGGAGTATGCGCATCTTTACAATGGCCGCTTCAACACCCCCAAGCTCCAAGGCTCAAGCCGTTTTTATCTTGCGGGAACAAAATTCCTGATCTACTGTTGAACATATGCAGGAAGCGCGTGCGCCCCGATTGCGCATCGCGGACTCGGTTTGTGCCATTTCGCTGCGATCAACCCTTCGAATTCGCTTTCGCCGGTCATCCAGAAGACAAAGGACATGCTCATGAAGTTCCGAACGCTGCTGAGTTATGCGGTCTTGACGCTCGGCCTCGCATCCGCCGCCAATGCCCAGGACAAGAAGCTGGGTGTGGGCGATCAGGCCCCTGGCCTGGACATCGAACTCTGGACGCGGGGCGAAGAGACCGCCATCGAGTCGGGCAAGGTGTACGTCATTGACTTCTGGGCCACCTGGTGCGGGCCGTGCAAGCGCTCGATTCCGCATCTCACCGAACTGCAAAAGCAGTACGGCGATAAGGGCCTGACCATCATCGGCATCAGCTGGGAAGAGCCTGATCTGGTCAAGAAGTTCACGGCCCAGTGGTCCGGCAAGATGGATTACACCGTCGCCGTCGATCGTCGCGAAGGCACCAAGCGCGCGTGGTTCGACGCCGCCAAGCGCGATGGCATTCCCACCGCGTACATCGTTGACCGAAAGGGCAAGATCGCGTTCATCGGCAACCCGTTGCCCGAGGCCGGCGACGGCTTTGATGACGTGCTTAAGCGCGTCATGAGCGGCCGCTACGATCCCAAGCTCGAGAAGCTCGCCGCCCCCGGAATCGCCGGCGCGACCAGCGCCCGCAAGGTGAAGAACTGGCGCATGGCGAACAAGCACTACGACGAAGTCGTCGCGCTCGACGCCAGCGTGTTCGCCGCCGTGGCGCTCGACAAGTTCGACATGCTGCTTCTGGACATGGACGATCAGAAGGCCGCCTACGAGTACGCCAAGGTGCTGATGGACGAGAAGTTCGCCAACGACGCCGGCGCGCTGCAGATGCTGGCTGACACCATCGCCACCGATCCAGCCATCACTGATCCGGCCAAGCGCAATCTCGACATGGCGCTGGAAGCGGCCCAGGCGGCGGCGAAGCTCAACGGCGAAGACACGCCCGAAGGCCTCGCAGGCGTGGCGAAGATCCGTTACGCCCGCGGCGAAACCGCCCAGGCCATCGACCTGCAGAAGCAGGCGTACTTCAAGGCCACGCCCAAGAACAAGCCCGAGTACAAGCGTCAGCTGGAGATCTACCAGCAGAACGCCGAGCGACAGGCCGGGATGAAGGTCGGCAACTGATCGCGAGAATCATTCATTCGAATCAACGAACGCAGCGGTCATTCGGCCGCTGCGTTTGTCATTTAACGCTCGAACTGCGTGCGCTGCGGGGATTCCGCCGCGTTGCGCGGGAACAGTTGCGGCATGATTGACCGCCTGCGCGGGCACGGATAGTGTCCGCGTGTCATTCGTCGGCGGGACGTTCTCGCCGATTGTTCGCGCACTTCCTTCCGCAGCACTCGCGGATTCATGGCTCCCACCGATGTCCTCAGACGCATTTGACTCCCGCCGTTCCGGTTTTGAAGTCGAGTACTTCCACAAGAAGGATCAGCAGATGGTGGAGAAGCTCAAGGCTGTATTCGAGCGCAAGCTCGACCGTGAGGCCTTGAAGAAATACACCGGCGTCACCAACGAGGAAGTGCTCGATCGGCTGCTCGCGGTGAACGTCAAGGGCGAGCTGCTGCTGGTGTTCCGGCTGTACCCGCTGGTGGAGATCGCCTGGGCGGACGGGGCCATCGACTCGCGCGAGACCAAGGCTGTGATCGACGCTGCGAAAAAGATGGGTGTTCCGGAGGGCAGCACCGCGATCACGGCGCTGGAAGCCTGGCTGAAGCGCGGCCCAACGCTCGACGGCCGCAAGGCCTGGTACGCCTTCGCTGACGAGCTGTGCAAGACGCTGTCGCCGGAAGAGCTGGCGAAGTTCCGTCACGATCTGCTGGAAGGCGCGAAGGCGGTCGCCAAGGCCAGCGGCGGCATCCTCGGCATCGCGTTCGAGATCAGCGCTGCGGAGCAGAAGGTGCTCGACGGCATCGCCAAGCATCTTTCGTAAGCGACCAGCGCGTCATGCCCGCGAAAGTGGGCATCCAGTGAATCACCCCGGACGCTGTTGTGCTGATGCCTGCATGGTGACGGTTGCAAACCCGGCACCCAGTCGCGACGATTTCCCGCCAATGCCGATTTC
>CAZCGB010000469.1:0-3187 GCA_964498045.1 uncultured Isosphaeraceae bacterium | reverse complement strand
TGTGCCCGAGAAGATGCTGGCGGTGTTCGACAAGCTCGCTGAGGATTTCGAAGGCGAGGCGATGGCGCCCGTGGATGAGATCGATCGCCGCAACCGCGAGTACGCCTGCAACGCGTGCAACATGCAGCTGCCGTTCGAACTGGTGGCTCAGCTGAGCATCCGTTCTGACGCGATGCATCGGTGTCCGTCGTGCACGCGGATCCTGTATGTGCAGGAGGCGACGAAGGTCGCCCTCACAACCAAGAAGTGATCAACATCAAGTGTCTCAGGGGCGTGGCGCTGGGTGACGCGCCGTCGACGCTTGCGGTTTCGCACGCTGTGATTCGCGCGAAACCGCAAACGATGGCGCTGCGCCGCCGACAGTCAGTTCGCATCCCTCTACCCGCGCCGTTCTTCGAACAGCCGCGCCTGGTTGGGCACGTCCAGCGGCCGCTGCGCCAGTTCCGCGAGTTCCTTGTGGAAATCCTCGAGCGTGCGGAAGTCGTAGTACTCGCTGGCGTACCGGATGTAGGCGACGTGATCGAGGTTGCGCAGTTTTTCCGCGACGCGCCGGCCGATTTCGTTCGAAGGCACTTCGCGGTCGAATTCGCGGTGCACGTCTTCCTCGACTTCCTGCACAAGCGCGAACTTCGATTCCTCGGAGATCGGCCGCTTGCCGCATGCCGACTCCACGCCGGAGAGGATCTTCTGCTGCTCGAACGGCTCACGCCGGCCGTCCTTCTTCACGACCGCCAGGCGGGTGGTCTTCTCCACGCGCTCGTACGTGGTGAAGCGCTTTGCGCAGCCGACGCACTCGCGCCGGCGGCGGATCACCAGCCCGCCATCCGAGGCGCGACTGTCGATCACCTTGTCGTTGTCGATTCCGCAGTAAGGGCAGATCACGGCTGGAGTGGTCCTTCGCACATCGATGCGATGGCGCAGGCCCCATCTTCCGAGAGTCGGCCGCTTGCGTCAACCGCGCGACCGGTATTCTCGATTTCGCACCGTTGACACCTATCGCGCAACGCCGTTCTCAATGACCACCGTCACCTGCGTCGGCGTGCCCATGGCTTTTTGCTCGACCTGCCGGGCCACTTCAGCCTCAAACTGCTTGACGCTCAGCCCAGCGGCCCGCACATCGCCGATCTCCGACACGCGGTACATGCCGTCTTCATCAATGCGGCGCGTCGAGGTCGCCCATGTGTTGGGCTGATACAGCTCAAAAATGCTCACGGTGACCGTGTCGCCGGGATTCATCAGCGTGCGCACCGGGCTGTTCTTGTAGAAGTTCGCGATGATCGGCAAGTCCCCGAGGATGGGCACCTTGTCCTCCCCGCCGAAGCCTCCCTTGCCGCCGGCGTTGACCTGAGGCGGTTGATCGGCGCCGGGCAGCTGCTCCAGGATCCATTTGACCTTCGACTGCATGCGCGAGGGAGCCTGCACGAAGAGCCGCCCGCCGACCAGTTTCATCTGCGCAAGGTCGCCACCGTTGTTCACCCAGTTCTCCGGCTCGATCATCGTCGTCAGCAGTTCCAGCACCTGCTGCGACGCCTCATTCTGGTCGGCGGCGAAGGTGCCGGCGATCTGGTTGATCGTGCCGCTGATGTCGTAAGTCATGAGTTCGATTTCGCGGCGATCGAGTTCGCGCCGCAGGCCGAACTCGACGAGGTTGTTCTCGCGCATGCGCCAGTCGACGCCTCCGCCAGCCGTGCCGCCGCCGCACGCCTGAGCGATCAGTGTCAATGCTCTGGCGCCAGAGAGCCCTTTGAATTCCATGCCAATGGACTGGTCGGGATCGATCCCTTCGTTCTGCATGTGCGACCAGTCAATGATCAGGCCGACGTCGCCGGCTTTGATGATGTTGCTGACGGCGTCGCGCAGCGTGACGTCAGCGGTCATTGTGCAGCGCGCGTTTTCCAGTGTGTCGGCGGGCGGCGCGGCCGACGCGACTTCAGCCGGATAGCGGGATTCCATCACGGACGAACCGGGCTGGTTGTGCGAGAAGGTGTAGACGCCGGCGGCGAACAGGCCGGCGCATCCGAGTGTCAGCATCGCATGCATGAGCAGTCTCCTTCGCGGCGGCTGATTGGCCGCCTCAAATCGTCGGGCGAGTTGGGCGGTCTCGCCCAGTTCATCAATGGCTGTGCGCAGCGCGAGACGCTCATCGCATTCCGGCCCGCCCGAAAGCAGCAGGTCGCGCACGCGCTCGCGCAGGTGTTCACGAAGCTCAGAGCAGATCTCCCGTCGCGCCGGTTCGGGCAGGCGCATCATTCGCGACACGACGTTCAGCCAGGCGTCGATCGACGAACCAGCGTCGTCGCTGACGATCGCGTCGAGCGCAGTGGAGGCGTCGGGCGCATCTTCGAACTCAAGTTCACGCGGCTGGAGCTTCATGATTGGTGAACCATGGGTGCGTCAGGCCTGGTCCGGCAGGAATGATTCGATCAACTTCTGATACGCGCGATGGGCGGCGACGCGCTGCGTAAGGCGCTTCCTCCCTTTCGCGCTGAGGCGATACCACTTGCGTTTGCGGCCGCGCTCCTTGTCATCGTTGTCGGGAGCCTGAACGGTCTCCCAACTGCTCAGCAGCAGGCCCGCCTTTTCGAGCTCATGCAGCAGCGGATACAGCACGCCTGGGGTGAGGCGGATGGAGCCGGCGGATTTCGCCGCCACCTGTTTGGTGATGGCGTAGCCGTACAGCGGGCCGTCGGCGAGGACCGAGAGCACGACGATGTCGGCCGCGCCCCCGACTCCCTTGAGCAGGTCGTTCGCGCGAGCGGCAGCGGGTTTGATGTCTTCTTCGGGCATGGGTTTGACGAACGGGCAGGCCGACGAACGATCACTACGGTCAGAATATATCGCTGTACGATATATCGTCAAGCGCGGTTTCAAAAAGATGATCACTTTTCTTCGACCGCACCATTTCGACGCCGACCCTTGCCGGGCCGTTTCCAGCCGTCGCCGCTCACGTCCACGCGCGGACCACCGCGATGATCGCGTACGCCACCATCAGGAAAAACCCCACGAGGATCGGCAGTGCCAGCAGCAATCCCGCGATCATGAATCCGATTTGCGTGCCGTTCAGGCCCTGCATCTGCAAGCGTCGCATCTCGTCGCGCTGGGCGAAATCCACGCCGCATTCCGGACAGACGCCTTTCGGATCGTTGCGCAAGTCGTAGCCACAGGCGATGCATGGAATGCCGGGAGT
>CAZCGB010000468.1:0-3189 GCA_964498045.1 uncultured Isosphaeraceae bacterium | reverse complement strand
GCGGCCGCCGTACTCGCGCGCGATGCCGAAACTGATGCAGATGGCCTTGGCGTGGCCGATGAGCAGGTAGCCGTTGGGCTCAGGCGGAAAGCGCGTGACGATGCCGCCGGGATACGTGCCCGAGGCGATGTCCGCCTCGACGATCTCGCGGAGGAAGTCCTTGGGTTGAACCGGTGTGGGTTCAGGGGGCGGGCTGTTCGTGGTGGGGTTCAAGCCCGCAGTTTAGCCGCGTCCAGGAAGTTTCAGGAGGACGGACGAATGCACCACCCCGTGTGAACGCAGGGGTAGTTATCGTTCTGATAGAGTGTGGAACCCGATCGCCCTACGCACTTTGTGGAGTAACTGATGTTCTGCTGCAGATTCGCTTTCACCATCGTCCCAGCATTCATGCTTGCCGCCGCCGCGGTCTGGGCCAGCACGCCCTCGTCGACCGGCGGCGCTTCCATCATCGCACCGCTCGCGGCGACGAACGTTGCGACCGCTTCGCCGACCCCAGTCCTGGACGATGAATACACCGCGCGCGGCACGGGCGCGTTCCGTATCGGACACGACGCTGATGTGCCGCTCTCCCGAGCCAAAGTCGACATCGACGACCGCGATCGCTTCGCGCTGACGCTCACATACAAGGACGGCACCACCGTCGAACTGAAGGGCCGCGCCTCGGGCTCGGGCCACATGCGGCAACTCAAGTTCGTTCACGGCCTGGGCAACAAGGAACTCTCCGGCAGTGGCGACATCAGCTTCAGCGACAACAACGGACGCCTCATCAACGCCACCGGCGCGGGCCGCGTTGATGGCAAGCAGTTCTCCTTCGAGTTTGAAGCCGGCCGAAGCGGTGGCGGCGATCCCGACCAGGATGACCGCCACTCCTTCTCCGACAGCGTCGCAGGCCGCGGCCGCTTCGATGTCGATAACGAGAAACTCCGCCTCACGCACATGCGTGTCAGCATGCATCGTAACGGCGACCTGAGCGTCACCATCGAAAGCCCCGACACCGATGACATTCACTGGGAAGGCACGTGGACCGGCGACGGCCCCGAGTACCGCGTGTCGTTCCACCGCGCGGGCGTGCGAAACGTCACTGCCGAGGGCACGCTCACCCTGTCGCGTAACAAGAAAGCCTTCAAGAAGATCGAAGTCGACGGCAAGGCACACGGCGACTTCGCCCACCTGTATTTCGAAGCCAACTGACTCTTCGCATTGTCTCCAGGCAGGAACGAACCCCACCGCAGCGCCGTCCACCATCGGCGCTGCGGCTTGCTTTTTGGTCGACCGGTCACCTCTTGATCTTGCCACTCCAGTGAGCGAGCGTCGATCGCGCACTTCCGGCGGCGCAAGTCAAGCTGAATGGCGAGGTACACTGTCGCGCAGATCTCATGAGCGAGCGCACCATGCTGGGCATCAAGAAGTCGGAACTCGGCCAGGCTCGTCAGACCATTCGCGAGAACGCCAGCGCGGATGTGCTGTTCTACGTCATGAACGCGCTGGCGACGACCATCGCCAGTTACGGCCTGCTCGCTGACAACGCCACCAGCGTCATCGGCGCGATGATTGTGGCGACCATGGTCTGGAAAGTGAACGGCGTCGGGCTGGCCCTCGTTGAAGGCGATGGCGCTTTGCTTCGGAAGTCGCTGGCCGGCTTCCTCTCCGGCACCGTGATGATCGTCGCCATCGCCATGCTCATCGGCCTCGTGCATCGCCAGGTTCCGCTTCGAGGCGAGGTGCTCGCACGAACGCATCCCACCCTGCTTGATCTCGCGGTGGCGTTCTTCAGCGGCATGGCGGGAACGATCGCCATCATCTCGCCTCGACTCAGCGCTGCCCTTGTCGGCATCGCCATCTCCACCGCCATCGTTCCCCCCATGGCCGCGGCCGGGCTGCTTGCGGCGCGCGGCAACTGGCCGCTCGCGGCGCAGGCGGGGTTGTTGGTCCTCATCAACATCGTGGCGATCCAACTGGCCACGTCCATCGTGTTGTGGGCGTGCGGCGTGGCGCAACTCCGCCGCGTCGATCAAACCCACCGCCAGGTTCTGGTGCGCAACGTCGTATCGTTGTCGATCGTTGCGTTGCTCGCAGGCGTCTTGCTTTCGCAACTACACGCGATGGTGCGCGAAGCCGGCTTTCAGGCTGAATGCACCGATCGATTGACCACGTCGTTGCAATCGCATGCTGACGCTCACGTCGTCGAGGTCCGGTTTGAGCGCGTGGACGGGAATGTGATCATTCGGGCAGTTGTGCGTGCGGCGAACCTGCTCACAGCCGCCGATGTCGCGCTCATGCAAAGCAAATTGCCCGCGCCATACAGTGATGAAAAGGTGGAGCTTCGTATTCGACAAGTGCGCGTTGAGGTCATGACGGCAGACGGCCCGTTGTACAACGATTCCTTTAACTGGACATCTGCGGATGCTGGTGCCAATGTCGATCAGCCATGACGGTACGAATGCTGGCAGACTCAACTGGCCGCGAGTCCCAGCCTACGCGATGCTGCGCAGGCACCGCTCGATGCGTGCAAGCGTGCTCTCGCGGCCGAGGATGGCGAGGGTGTCGAAGATGGCCGGGCTGACCGTGCCGCCGGTGACGGCGATGCGCAAAGGCTGGGCGACCACGCCGATCTTGCCGCCGGCATGCGCCTCGGCGTAGGACTTCACCGCGGATTCGAGCGTCGGAATGTCCCAAGTTTGGGCATTGGAGAGGATCGGCTGCAACGCGCGGAGATGATCGATTCCTGTCGCCAACGCCTTGCGCGCATCGTCTGAATATGCCGTCAGCGCGGCATCTTCATCGTTCAGCACGAAAAAGCAATCAGTGATGAACGGCTGTTCGAGCGTCTTGGCCCGCTTGCGGTTGGCGACAGCAAACGCCTCCCACTGTGAATCAGAGAACTTCGCGATCCACTCCGAGTGATAGAGCTGGGCGTGGGCCTTCAATCGCGCCACGAGTTCCTGCGGCGACATCGCCTGAATGGCGTCGGCGTTGAAACTCAGGAGTTTCTCGCGGTCGAACTTCGCGGGCGTCTTAATGACGCGGTCGAAGTCGAAACGCTGGCGCAGGAACTCGATGTCGAATTTTTCGCTGGCCGCGTCGCCGCCGCCGGGGTTCCAGCCGAGCAGGGCCAGGTAGTTGATCATGACCTCCGGCAGGTAGCCGTTGCAGCGGAAATCGTCGACGTTGATCTCGGGCAGGTGGATG
>CAZCGB010000467.1:0-3193 GCA_964498045.1 uncultured Isosphaeraceae bacterium | reverse complement strand
CAGCGCGAAGCCTTTGACTTCGGTGGTGGCGGTGTACAGCAGCACCACGCAGGTGATCATGTGCGTGACATTGCCGTCGATGATCGCGCTCATCGCTCGGCTGTAGCCCAGCCTGATCGCGGTGCGCAGGTCCTCGTGGTTGTTGACCATCTCCTCGCGGATGCGCTCGAAGATGAGCACGTTGGCGTCGACGGCCATGGCGACCGAGAGCGCGACGCCGGCGAGGCCGGGAAGCGTGAAGCTCGCGTTCATGAGGGCCATCACGCCGAAGATCACCACCGCGTTGCAGAACAGCGCGATGTTCGCGACCACGCCCGCGAAGAAGTAGTACACCAGCATGAAGCCCATCGTGACCAGAATCGACAGGACGAAGGCCTTGAGACCTCGGGCGAGGTTGTCGGCGCCGATCGACGGGCCGAGCGTGCTCAGCGAAATCGGCTGATCGCTCAGGCGCGCGCTCAACGAACCCGCCGCCAGCACGCGAATCAGGTAGTTGATGTCCTCCGGGCTGAAGTCGCCTTCAATGATGCCGGAGTTGCCGATCTGGCTGTTGAGGTTCGGCGCGGTGTACACCTGTTCATCGAGCACAATGGCCATCTTCTGGCCGACGTGCGCGCCGGTGAGGCGCGACATGAGCGATCCGCCCGCGGCGTCCAGTCGGAATGAAACCGCGGCGCGGCCGAGTTGATCCTGCGTGCGGCCGGTCGACTCCACCGCCCAGCGGTTGCTCGCGTCGTGCTGCATCGCCTTGCCGGGCGAGGTGTACAGCAGCACGTACACCGTGCCGTTGTACCGCTCAGCGATCATGTCCCAACGGTTGGCGAAGTACGATTTCGGATCGGCTTCGAGCGCCGCCTCGAGCGCAGGTTCCTTGGCCCATTCCTTCGCGCCGTTGATGGGATACCACCTGGCCACGCTCGAATCGGTCTTGTTCGGGCCCACTTCCGCCAGTTGCTTGCGGAGATCGTCTGCGTTGACCAGCGGATCGCCGTTCTTCACGACGATGTGGAACTCAAGCACGCCCGCGCCGCGCAGAAGACGCATGAGGTCTTCGGGATCGTCCAGCGTTGTGCGGTTCGCCTGGTACTTGTCATACGCGGCGATGACGGTGTCGATCTTGGCGGCGATCGTCGGGAATTGCGCCTTCAACGCCGCCAAGGCGGAGTCGCGAGGGCTCACCTCGAGCACGATCTCACCCTTGTCGTCCAGCGTCGTCTTGCCATCAGCGTCGAGCTTCGGCTTGCGGGTTTTTGACAGCGCGATGACGCGCTCCACTCGGCCGGGTTCAAGGTTCTGCCGCAGAACCTCTGCTCGCAATGTCTCGTATGCGTCCTGATCGTCCGCTACGCGCTGCTCAAGGTCGAACAGGGCCTGCTGGCCAGAGGGTTGAGTTGACGGTTGCGACGCGGCATCGGCAGCGGACGGTGATGGTTGTGCCGGCTGCGACGTCGATGCCGCCCGAGCAGCGGTCAGTGCTTTCCGCGCCTCTTCCAGTGAGTTGAACGCATTCTGCAGGTCCTGGACCTTGCTTGCGCCTTCGATGCCCGCGAACTTCTGCGGGGCTTGGTTGAAGCGCAGCGCGTCGTCCAGATCGCCCTGGCTGATCTGCGTGCCCGCCTTCAACTCATTCAGCGCAGCGGTATACACGGCCTTGAGGGCCTTGACCTCGTCCGAAGGCAGCGGGCTGACGATCTCGATGCGGTCTACGCCAATGGGCTGCATAGAGATGTCCAGCACGCCCTGCGGATTGACACGATCCTTCAGCACGCTGATGGTTTGCGCAAGCAGATCGGCTCTGTTCAACGTGCCTTCAGGCATGTTGACCAGGTACACCATGCTGTATCCACCCTGAAGGTCCTTGCCCAATCGGACCTTCTTCGACGGCGGATACATCGAGTACGCGCAGAAGCCGAGCACGGCGACGATCAGAAGGATTTTCCAGACAAGATTCTGCATTGCGAGGTTCTTGAAACGAAGGGGAACGGTTGAAACGAAACGACGCGACGATCAATGCGCGGCTGGACGAACGACGGTCACGACGCGGCGGCCTGCTCGGCCTTGACGCCAGCGGCCTCGGGCGCCGCGGTCAGCACCGAGGCGATGGCCGAGCGGCTGAAGGTGATGCGCGTGTTGGATGATTCATCCACCTTCAGAACGACATAGTCGGGCTTGATTTCGACAACCGACCCGATGACGCCGCCGATGGTTTGCACACGATCGTGCTTCTTGATCGCGCTGATCATGGCTTCGCGCTTCTTGCGGTCGCGCTTCTGTCCCATCATTGAGAACACGATCATGCCCAACACCACGAGCATGACCATGAGGAACAATGGCTCGATGCCGCCGGGGCGCGTCGGCCCAGTGCCCGAGTTTCCAGTCGCGCTGTCGGGCGCAACCGTTTTGGAGGTGCCCGCAGACGCGTCGCCCGCCGTGGGAGTTGGAGCCCCGCCTGCGGCAGGAGCCGCCTGATTGTCCTGGGCGATGAGCATCATGGGAAGCGTGGCGGCGGGATTCGTGTTGATGAGGGAGTGCATATGCGGTCCATCGCGGAAACGCTGACGCGTCGGCGCCAGGGAAACGATCGAAAACTCACCCGGGACAGATACGCATCCTGCCCGACGGCCGAAACGGCGCCGCCGGGGCAGGCCCATGGCCTGCCCTACGGGTGTGCTGACGCCTTCTCCCGGTCCAAGCCCGAGCCGGCGACCGGCCAGTTTCGGTGGAAGAAAGGCCAGTCATCTTCCGCGATTGCACGCCGAATGTCCAATAGCAGCCGCTGAAAGTGCCGGACGTTGTGAATGCTGACCAAAATCGGCCCAAGCATCTCATCCGCAAGGAACAGGTGCCGGAGATAAGCACGACTGTAGCCCCCTTCCTGAACGCCCGCCACGCTGCTTTCCACATGATCGACCCCATGCCCTGCAGCGACAACCCCCGCACATGCCAGGCAGTCGCAACCGGGCTCGATGACTCGCAAATCCTCAGCATGCGACGCATTCCGCAGGTGCAATCTGCCCGCTCGGGTGAAGGCGTTCCCATTGCGGCCGTTGCGCGTGGGAAGGACGCAGTCGAACATATCCACTCCAGCCTTGACCGCCGCCACGATGTCGCACTCGTAACCTACCCCCATCAGGTAGCGGGGTTTGCCCGACGGCAGAAGCGGCGCGGTGTGCTGCACCACATTGTCGATCAG
>CAZCGB010000466.1:0-3194 GCA_964498045.1 uncultured Isosphaeraceae bacterium | reverse complement strand
AAAATGCTGCATGATTTGGTCTCCAGAAGGTCACCATCGTACGGCCATGTGATGCGTTCCGTCCGAACATTCTCGCGTTGACAGGCCCAACCGGTGGCGTTTCCCGGCATCCGGGCGAAAAACCGGGCCGGAAGGCCGCATCGCTTGACTGGCGGACGATACCCTGCGAAACTATCCGACTCGGCAAATGCCCCGGCCCCTCCGTTCCCGGAGGGCTCCGGAGGGGTCGATCGACGCTCGGTCGGTCCTGCAAGTGCCGCCACATCGTCAAGCTGTCCGCACGAGGTTCCCGCTCCATGGCCCGCTATCTTGGCCCCAAGGTCAAATTGTCCCGTCGCGTTGGCGTTCCGATCGCTGACGTACCCAAGCACACCGCCAAGCGCCAGCTGACCACGCCGGGCGTGCATGGCTTCCGCGGCCGCCGCCTGAAGGACTATGGCGTGCGCCAGAACGAGAAGCAGAAGCTTCGCTACCACTACAGCGTGCTGGAGCGTCAGTTCCGCCGCTACATCGCCGAGGCCAGCCGCGGCAAGGGCAACACCGGCGAAGCGCTGATGGCGCTGCTGGAGCAGCGCCTGGACAACGTCATCCGCCGCGCGGGCTTCACGCGCACGATCTGGGCTTCGCGCCAAATGGTCGTGCATGGCCACGTGCTGGTGAACGGCAAGAAGGTCGATCGTCCCTCGGCCAACTGCGAGCCGGGCGACGTGATCACGCTCCGCGAAGGCATTCAGAAGCTCGCACGCGAGAACATGGAGTCCATGGCCGGCCACGTCGTGCCCGGTTGGATGGATGTGAATCCCGCGGAGCTCACCATCAAGGTCATCGCGCGTCCGACGCCGGACCAGGTGCCCTTCGACGTGAACACCAATCTGATCGTCGAGTTTTATCGATAAAGCGAACAGGCACTAGGCATCAGGCAGTAGGCACTAGTGCTTTGACGTCCCCGTCGCTCTAGTGCCTATTGCCTTTTGCCTGGCGCCCCGTGCCCCCATGTTCAAATTCCTTCGCAAGTACAACAAGATGCTGCTGGCGATCTTCGGCGTGCTGCTGATGATCACCTTCCTCATTCCCCAGGCGTTCAACCGCTTCTCGCAGCAGGCCGCCCAATTGACGGGAACCGTCGCCACCGTGGGCGATGGCGAGAAGGTCTCCGCCGCGGAGTGGAGCATCTATCAGCGCGAGCTGCAGGTGCTCGACAAGCTGCAACGCATGCTGCCGCCCTTGCCGGGCATCGGTTCGGCGAAGACGCCTGAGCACTGGTTCCTGCTGGTGCGCGAAGCCAGCGACGCCGGGCTTGTTCCCGTCATGGACATGCGCGACGTCAACAGCCTGGAAATGCAGCAGCTCATGGCCGCGACGCAGGAGCGAGATCCGGAAGTCATCAATCGCGCCCGCGCCCACTACGCCGGCGTGTCCCAGCTTCTCAGTCTTTATGGCACCGGCGACCTCTATTCTGATCGCCACCTTCGTTCCGAAGCCGAGCGGCTGCTTCGCACCGTCACCGTCAGCATGGTGATCCTTCAGCCCGACCCGGCGAAGTCCGATCTGCAGCCCACCGAGCAGCAGATTCAGGAGCAGATGAAGAAGTACGCCGACAAGCTCGCCGGCGCGGGTGACAAAGGCTTCGGCTACAAGCTGCCCGACCGCGTGAAGCTTGAATGGCTCAAGGTACCGTCCTCCAGCGTGCGGGCCATCGTCGAAAACTCTGAGGCGATGGACGGCGTGCAGCAGCGTCTGCACTGGAAGCGCAATCCCAACAAGAATCTCCCGCCCTATCCCACCGATGGCGGCGCAGCGGCGATTCCCGACACCGTCCGCACGGACCTGCTGAGCCAGCTCACCAAGGCGAAGCTTGGCGATATCGCCAAGTACGGCACCGACACGCTGCGCCTTGGCCAGCGCGGCCTGCCGGAGAAAGACGGCTACTACGTTCTGCCCGCCGATTGGGACTCCAAGCGCACGGCGTTCCCGCAGCTTGCCGAGGAACTCCGCAACCACTTCACCATTGCCCTGCCCGAGTACACCGCGCGCGGCGACAAGTGGCTGACCATTGATGAAGTCGGAAACCTCCCCGGCATCGGGCGCGCTACGTCCACCAGCGCCGGGGCAAACCCTGTGTCCCTCACCGACATGCTGCACGCCTTGCATGAGTTCGGCGAGAAGAACACCACGATCATGCTGCAGAAGGGCGTGGCCGGGCCGGTGGTGTCCGACGCCGAGGACAACCTCTATTTCTTCCGCGTGACCGACGTCGACGCCTCGCGCGAACCGGCCTCGGTTGACGAGGTCCGCGAGCAGGTGGTCAAGGACCTCAAGCGCGAATCCGAATATCAGCGACTCAAGTCCATGCTGGCTGATCTGGAGACGAAGGCCAAGGCCGACGGCCTGGTGAAGACGGCGTTGGACAACGACACCGTGGTGGAAGCCCAGGCAAGCGTGTATCTGTGGAGCGAGTACTGGGTGATGACGATGCTGCAGTACCGTATGCCGCTCACGCCGCAGCCTTCGACGCTGCCGGTGCTGGGCCAGGACCGCAAGACCATCGAGGCGATCGTGGACTTCGCGCTGAAGCTTCCGACAGACAAGCCGCTGGCCGAGCTCTCCGACGCCGAGCGCATGCTGGCGGTGGCGTCGGATGACAAGCTCGCGGTGGCGCTCATCAAAGTCGAGTCGCAGCAGCCGCTGTCGAAGGAATCGTTCGACCGCATGGCTCAGGCCGGAGCGATTCAGCAGTTGGTGGCTGTTGAGGAATCCGACAAGGAAAAGGACGTGGGCAAGGCCTTCGCGCTCGACACTCTGACCAAGCGCAACAAGTTCGCGCTCAAGCGTGAATCAGGCGAACAGAAGACCGAGGACGCGAACGGCAAGACCGAGCCGACCAAGACCGCCAGCGTCAACTGACGGTTGAGCCGGCCTTGGCTGGCTTGTCGAGCGTCAGCGTGATGACGTTGCGCCCGTCGGGCGAATCTGCCCCGCCTCCGCCTTCCTTCAAGTCGCTTGCGGCGAGGATCATGCCCTGGCTGATCTCGCCGCGAATCTTGCGCGGCTCCAGGTTCGCCACGATGATCACCTGCTTGCCCACCAGCGTGGCCGGGTCATACCACTGCCGAATCCCCGCGCACACCTGCCGGCCTTCGGGCGTGCCATCATCCAACTGCACCTTGAGCAATCGGTCGGCGTGGGGATGCGCC
>CAZCGB010000465.1:0-3209 GCA_964498045.1 uncultured Isosphaeraceae bacterium | reverse complement strand
GGTTGAAGTCGCTGGCTGTGCGCAGGCCATCGGTCGCCAAAACAAGGTTGTAACCATCGGTCAACGACCGGCGGCGGCTGCTTGAGTTCTTATCCCAATCAAGATGGCCTGCATAGTGGTAATTGGTGTAGATCGTTGACGGCGGCGCCGATTGGGCCCACTGGCTGGCGTAACGCTCATAGGGATGGTGGCCGTGATGGCTGGGGCAATAGAAGCACTCCGGCGAATCGCAATAGTGCAAGTCGAACAGGCGACCGATGCCATCCCAACCACCGTCATGCGGCGCGGCCCCCGGATGACGTGCGACCATCAGGTCCTGCGGACTTTCGTCTTGCACCAAGACATCGCTCTTGGGCAGATAGTCGTTGTGATCGCCGCCATACATCATGAAGGCGTGACCCATCTGCTGCAGGTGCGACATGCAGACGACGCGCTGCGCATTTTCATGCAGCTGCTGCATCGCAGGCATCATGAGCGCGGTCAGCATCGCGACAACGGTCATCACCACCAGCAGCTCGATCAGACTGAACGCACGACGCAGTTGTGTAGACAGCCCACCTGCGCGCCGAGCTTCTGGCGCACCTTCTGCGCGGTCCCCGGGGCGGCGGGAGATGGTCGGTCGCGCGATCATGGCGTGCCTGACGTGCTGACTGTTCCTGCGGCTTTGAAAGGCCTGTTTCTCACGACGTTCACATGAACCCAACAAGGAACCGTCTGTGAACTTTGGGACGAACAAGTCGGAAAGAACAACCCTGCCTGAACAACTCGTACAAACGGCAAGGTCAAACTGTTCAGAGTCTACCTCATCTTGGTGCACTTGCAGTCAAAAAAACGCCCTCATTCTGGGAACCGCGTGCTCCGCCCCGCTGTGAAAGGCTGTTACACTGCGCAAAACCGGGCCCTCTCGACGGGTCTGGCACCGCCACGGAACGCGGAAGGCCGGAATTCTGGTGATTGGGGGCATTTTGAGGATAGCCGGTGCGTAGCCGGTTTCGACTGCCCAACGGCCGCCGCGACGCCCGAAGGCAACCGATTGACCCACTTCTGCGGATAGGAACGCGGCAGGTACGAAGGGCTGCCATGAGCCAGCAAGACTGGATGCTGATGCATCGCGTTGCCGCTGGTGATCAGCAGGCGGTCGAAGAGTTGTACGACCGCTTCGGCTCATTGGTGTTCAAGGTGGCCCGCCAGTTCCTGTCCAGCCAGGCCGAGGCTGAAGACGCTGTGCAGGAAGTGTTCGTTCGGCTATGGCAGACCGCCGACCGCTATGACCCGCGGCGGGCGAAACTGGTGACCTGGGTCATGCTCATTGCCCGCCGGCACCTGATCGATCGCATACGCCGAAACGCGGTGCGGCCGACCGAATCGGCGATGGAGAACTCGGAGCTTTCCGCGACGACCGTCAACGATGCACCCGATCGCCAGCCGCAAGCCAGTGAACGCAACGCCATGCTGCGGAAGCGCATCGCTGAACTGCCTGAACTGCAGCGCATCGTGATCGAGCGTGCCTACTTGCAGGGATTCACGCTTCGCGAGGTGAGCGAGCAGCTGAACGCCCCGCTGGGCACGATCAAATCGGCCCTCAGTCGCGGTTTGGAACGCCTCCGCGAACGGACCAAGAGCGATTGGGCCGGATAGTCCAGAGCCAGGGCATGTAGTGTTCGAATCTGGCGTAGTACTGCCTGAAGAGTCCAAGCTGCTCATCTCATCGTTCGCCAGCCGAAGAATGAACAGCAACATGCCCGACGCCCGAACGTAGAAGGAAGATCGAGATCGACGCTGATCAGAAGCGTGACGACGAAGAAGAAGCGGACACTGACGAAAATGACCTCTACTCAAATGATGATGACGCGCGAGGAACTGCTGGAGTATGCAGCTCTCGACGCCTTCGGCCTGCTCGATGAATACGACGCGGATCGCTACAACCGGTCGTTCCACGACGCTGCAGCTGCTGTTCAGGATGAAATCCGTCGCTTGCAGGCGGAATTGACCATCGATCCGACGCTGATCGCGGTGGATGAAGAGCCGCCATTCGCCCTGCGCGAGCGCGTGCTCGCCGCCGTCGCCGCCGCCATCGAGCGCGAAGAGGCCCAACTGGCGCCACTGGCGACCATTGGCCGCGGTCGCCACAACGAGTCAGGCTATGAATTCGACCGGGCCCGATACGCCTCAGCCGGCATGTTCTGGCGGGCGGCGACCTTTGTCCTCGCGGCTGGCGCTTTGGTCATGGCCTACTTCTGGTCGGGCGCGGTCGGCAAGAACGAGGATCTGATCGGGTACATCATCCACGAACGTTCCGAGGAACAGGTCGCCAAGTACCTGGGCGACGACTACACCGAATTCGTCAAGCATGCCAACGGCGCGCCGCTGGTGCTCCGACCGGTCGCCGGCGATTTCCCCGGCACCGCCACGCTGTACGTCAAGTCCGCCAGCGAGTCGAAGTCAGGCACAGCATTCCTGCTTGCCACCGCCCTGCCCACACTGCCGAACAACGGCAGGTATTCGCTTCGCGCCAAGATCGGTGAGACGTGGGAGACGATTCGTACATTCGCCAGCAACGGCGTGATCGACGGCCTTCGCCTCGAAAACCTCACTGCAGCGGCGCTCGCCAGCACGTCTTGGGAGATCGTCGACGCCAGCGGCAAGACCGTGCTTACTGCGTGAGTCGTACCAGCCAGAATCGACATTTGCACGACGCGCATGAACTCTGTTCATCCGCGTTGTCCTTTTTCCCACCTACTTGTCGCTGTTGTCCTCGGCTCGGCGAAGCCACTCCTCCTCGAACGCCTGCACTTCGACTTCGACGTGCGCACGATCGATCTGCAGCGATTTGATCTTTGATCCGTCGGTGTACACAGCCGGGTCGAGCATCTGCTGATCAATGGATGCGATTCGCGCGTGGGCCGCGGCCAGCCGATTGTCCAGCTCCGCATCGCTCAATCGCGCATGCGGGCCCTTGGGTCTCGGCTTCTCTTTCACCTTCAATCCGCCGCCACTCGCACCGGCCTGAGACTTCACGGCTCCGCTGGGCGGCGCGGCCTTCGCGACCGGCTTGGGAGCGGGTTTCGGCTTCCGCGCATTCGCCTCCTGGGCCGCGGCTTCCGCCTGCTCGCGCTTCAAGCGCTCTTCACACTCGGCGTAGCGGCCGGGGAACTCGCGCGCATTGCCCTGCCCATCCAGCACGATCAGGCGATCGCAGATGTCCTGCA
>CAZCGB010000464.1:0-3219 GCA_964498045.1 uncultured Isosphaeraceae bacterium | reverse complement strand
CTCAACACCCTCGGTCAACGCGGCTTCCAGCACTTGCCTGCATCGCACGACGAACCGCTGCATTTGCTCGCCAGCCGCGGGAGGCTGCGTGATCAGCGGCACCGCCACGCTGAGGAACTGGCCCGCGTACGCCAAGCGTTCGTTGCCGGTGGCCTTGCGAAAGAGCTGATACAGCATGTCGGCGGCGCGGCCCTGGGCCGTGGAGTACATGTCGCTGCCGGGGCTGATCGCCAGCAATTCCGCGACATCCTCTGGCGTCGGATCGGTGTCGTGCAGTGAACGCTTCAGCCGCAGCTTGGCGGAATTGTCGTCGTTCGGATACTGCGCGATGTATCGATCCATCAGCGCATCCAATTGCGCCTGAACCCCTCCATCGGTCGAGCGCCCGCTCTGGGCCACCTTGTCAAGGCTGACGATCGCCATCCAGAGCGCGTCGGCGGCTTCGGCTCCGCTCAGCGAGGTCGCGGCGGCTTCGAATTCCTTCTCGGCATCAAGGTAGTTCCCCTGGAAGTACGAACACCAGGCGATCAGCCTCTTGCATGCCGCGGCGGCAAGGGGGTATTTCTGCGCGTCGCCTTCCGTCGAAGCCGCCTTGAGCGCGTCAGCCGCGGCCTTGTACTGCCCCTGCAGTTTCGAATCAAAGGTCGGCTCCTCGACGCCATGCGCTTTCCGCGCGGCCTGATATTTGAGCACGCCCTGCACGTACTTCAAGGCGAAGCCATTGTCACCCAGCGCTTCGGTGCCATAACGCGTCGCAAGATCAAGCACCTGCTGCAGCTCGCCTCGCGCGGCAAGCTCGGTCACGGCGAGCTTGACGATCTCATCGCCAAACTGATCGCGCCGCGGGTCCTCCAGCGCGTGCACGGCCGCTAGCCGCAGCCAGCCCAGGGGAATCTCCGGCAGGGCCTTGCGCGCCAGGTTCAGCGTCTCCAGCGTGTCGCGGTAGTTGCGATGCTCAAGCTGAATGCACATCGCCCAGGCCGCGGATTGGTTGCGCAGCGGCTCGTACACTTCCTGATCGGTCAGCAGATCGACCCACGCCAGGGCCGTGGCGGGCGATGCCGTCAGCGACTTGCACAAGGCCATGCCGAGAATCGAGCGCGCGACGGCCTCGTTGGAGCGCAAGTCCAGCGAGACGTCATCGGGATTGGGTGCGGAGGATTCGCATCCCATCAATTCGGCGAAGATCGGTTCGGCGAGCTTCGCGTTCTGATCGCCGTCGTTGAGCCAGTCCTGGTAATACAGGCTCCACGCCGCAAGGAACAGGCATTGCGAGAACTGGGCCCGCTCACGTTCAAGCGTTTCGCTGAGTGACGCGGCCTCCGTGCCGCTCGCCCGAGACAGCCGACGATCGAGCCCTGCGATTGATTCCCGCATCTGGGCCGCCAATGCCTGCAACTGCGGAGCGATCTCATCAAACGTCCGCCGGGCCGTATCCAACTCTTCGTCGCTGGTCAGGCGAAGACGATGGTTCTCGGCGATCTTCTCCGCGGTCCGATACGACGCTCGCAACAAGGCCAGTCGCAGGTCATTGGCGCTGCGCGCGGGCGCCTGCTCAAGCAGTTGCCGGCTGCGTTGTTCAAGCGCAACGCGGCGTACCGGGTCATTTTCGCGCTCGAGAAGTTGTGCATAGAGATCAGCGAGCCTCTTGACAAGTGCGTCGCGCTGCTCGCCGGTGACGCTTCCGAGCTGCTCCTCCAGATGCACGGCAAGCAATTGCGTGAGGCCGCGCTGCTCAAGATACGCGCTCACGTCATCGGCGCGCGCCGGCCGCATCACCGGGCCAAGCGCGATGATCGCGCACGTCAGCAGGCGCATTGCGCGGCCGGTCGCCGTCAAACGGAGGATGTCACTGCTTCTTGACCGGAACATACGTGACCTTTTCGAACCCGGCATCGTGAGCCATCTGCACCGCCGCCACCGCGAAACCCACGTTCACATCATCGAACACCTTCACGAACGCCCCCGTCGCCTTGGGCAGGGGCTTGAGCACGGCGATCAACTGCGCGCGGTCGCGGCAGACATGCGCGCCCACCACGTACGCGGGAGCGGAATCCACCACGCGCACATCGATATTTTGCGTCTGAAAGTCCCCCACCGAACCCGCCGCACCTGACTGCGTCTGCAGGTTCGTGCTCAGGCGCGTCTCGCGATCATTCACCATCGTCGCCACCATGAAATAGAACAGCAGAAGGAAACTGACGTCGATCATCGCCGCGAGGTTGATCGTGACGCGGTCAGAGTTCCTTCGGTTGGAGCGTGGAGCGAGGCGCATGGGGTCAATCGGCTCGGATCAGATCGGCGTCTCCGTGGCGATGCGGATCGTGCCCACGCCTTCCTCGTGCAGCATCCGCACCACGCGATTGAGGTCCGCGGCCGTCGCGTCGCGGTCCGCCCGAACCATCAGCTTCAGCGATTTGGCGTCGAGCCCCCCGCTGCCCCCAGCGCCTGTCGAAGCGAGTTCATCAATCTGATGCTGCACCAGCCCGCGCAATTCACTCAGTTCGACCGGCTTCTTGGCGACGACGATCGTGCCGTCGGCGAGCAGGTTGATCACCAGGCCGGCTTCGTCGGGCTGAAAATCCTTTTCGCCCTGTTCCTGCGGCAGGTTGAGGTTGGCGGCGGTCTCGCGCTGGAACTGCGCGGTCATCATGAAGAACATGATGAGCAGGAAGTTGATGTCCAGCATCGACGTCACGATGACCTCGAACGCGCCGGAATCTTTCCTTCGATTGAGCAGCCGCATGGGTCAGGCGCTCCTCTGGCCCGGCGCGAAGGCGACACCCGCGCCGGCGGGCCGCGCCGCGCTCATGGGTCGCGCTTCGCCGGGGGCTTTGGGCGATGCCGACTCCAGATGCAGCAGCAGCCGCTCGATCTCCGATCCCGCCTCGCCCGCAAGCGCGTCGATGCGGTTGCGGAAGTATGTGAACAGCGCCATGCATGGGATGGCCACCACCAGCCCGAGCAGCGTGTTCACCAGGGCCAGCGAGATGTTGCCGGCCAACTGTTTGTTGTCGGGAGCGGAACCGGCTGACAGCGTTTCGAACGCGCCGACGATGCCCAGCACGGTGCCGGTCAATCCCAGCAGCGGCGCGATGGAACCGATGACGCTCAGCACATCGACCGAACGGTACAGCCGCGCCGTCTGCTCTTGTCCCGCCTCCTCCATCGCGCCCTTGACCTCGAACGCGCCGAACGCCGACTTCTGATATCTCGTCA
>CAZCGB010000463.1:0-3220 GCA_964498045.1 uncultured Isosphaeraceae bacterium | reverse complement strand
GTACCTGCTGATCTGCCTCGCGCTGGCGGCCGGATCGATTGTCGACCAGCGGCCGGCAGGAGCGCAGGTCATCGCCGAGCCGGTGCAGGCGTCGATCGACATGCTTCGGCAGGCTGTGAATCCCAAGCGGGATGGCAGCCATCTGCCGCTGCTTTTCGCCTTGCGGCAGCTGCGCGATCCTGATCTCAAGGCGCTCTTTCTGCAACTCGCCCAGAAAGGCGCCAAGCAGGGCGAATGGCAGATTCAGGTGCATGCGGTGCTGGGGCTGGCGGAGATCGATCCCAAGCACCAGATCGATCCGTGGCTCATCACGCAGATTTCCTCCGATGCGCAGGAGGTCGTCATCGCCACCGCGCTCGATCTCGATCTGCTTCCTGAAGCGGCGATCACCGAAGTGCTGCAATGGGACCAATTGCACCCGATGGCCAGGCTCTTCCTTCAGGCTGAACTGCAGTCGTTGGGAAAGCCCATGGACGTGGAGGAGCTGGCGCGCCTCGCGAAGTCCGATGACAGTCACATCGCCGGCCTGGCGTCGTCGCTTCTGGCACAAGTCGGGCAAGCCGACGCGATGAAGGCCTTCGAAGCCCAACTGGCGACCAAGCCCGTTGATGAGCGTGACGCGGTCAAGCTCTGGCTCGTCGATGCCGCGCGTCGGTATCGCCTCACGGCCCTGACGGGCTGGATTTCGCAAATCAACGACTTGCCGGAGATCGACCCGGACCTGAATTATCGCACGACACTTGCGCTGCTGACGCTGGATCAACCCGCAGGCCTCGCCGCCTGGGAGAAGTACCTCGGCGATCAGCCTTCGTATTCCCATCGCGTGCGCAGCGGCACGATGCTGCTCGCGGCGCGCGGCCCGAAGCCGATTCCCGCATCCACCTACGACAAATTGCTGCCGGCCGGAACCGATGAGGAACTCATCGCTCGCATCGCCGAGGTGGGCAAGGCCATCGCCGGCGATGCGGACCCTTCCGATGCGCTCATTGCGCTGCTGGACATCGGCCACACGAAGACCGGCATCTGGGCGATGGAGTACCTCAAGCAACTGCCGCCCGAGCGCAGCAGAAAAGTGTATGAGCACCTCATCGATCGCATGAAGGACCCGCGCGGCGAGTGGACCGAAGGCGTGTCTCAGGCGGTGGATGCGACTTCGAAGTTGATCGTGATCGATCAGGCGGCTGTGCTTGATCGACTTGCCAAGGCGGAAGACGACAGCCCTCTTCAGCAGTCGATTCTGCTTGGGTTGTTCGAGGCGAATTCGCCCGAGGTGGGCAAGGCCGCAGGCGCCCTGCCACGCGTCGGTTCCGGACGCGCGGATTCCCTCGCGCGTCTATTGCAGGCGAAATACGCCAAGTCACTCACGCCCGATGAGCTCAAGCAGCTCGGCACCATCGCCTGCGGCGGCGGCCGTGTGTCGGAGATCCTGCAGATTCAGGCCGCCTGGCTCTACCTCAAGCACGCCGGCAAGACGGACCAGGCGATGGCGGCGATCTTCGCCAAAGCGTCCGAGTAGCCACCGACATCGCCGCCTGCGTATTCGCCGCGTTCCGCCGCGATTTCGCCGATGATGGACGGCGCGATGATCGTGAATCGCACACACACCATCGACTTCGTCGCAGATCCAATTCCCCAGGATTGACACCAGGATTGACACTTGGCCAACGCGATCCCACTCAGCTCTCCCGACATCACCGAACACGAGATTCGCGCCGTCGTCGAAACCCTGCGCAGCAATCGGCTGAGCATCGGCCCGAAGCTCGAGGAGTTTGAAGCGCTTGTCGCCACCCGCTGCCGCAGGCCCTACGCCGTCGGCGTCAACTCCGGCACGTCGGGCCTGCACCTGCTCATGCTCGCGCTGGGCATCGGCCCAGGCGATGAGGTCATCACGCCCACCTTCTCATTCGTCGCGTCCGCCAACTGCATCATGTATGTCGGCGCCAAGCCAGTGTTCGTCGATTGCGATCCGCGCACCTACAACATGAAGCTGGAGGATGTCGAGCGAGCCATCACGCCACGCACTAAGGCCATCGTCGGCGTGGAAGTGTTCGGCAACCCGGCCGGAATGGTGGAGCTCGCCGCGCTCGCCGCCCGGCACGAGATTCATCTCATCGAAGACGCGTGCGAAGGCCTCGGCTCGCGCAAAGGCCCCGATCCCGTCGGCCGCTTCGGGCGCGCCGCGGTCTTCGGCTTCTATCCCAACAAGCAGATCACCACCGGCGAAGGCGGCATGATCGTCACCCATGACGACACACTTGCCGACGTGCTGCGCAGCCTTCGCAATCAGGGCCGGGCCGGATCGAACAAATCATCAGGAGGGGGCGGCGCGGGGGGCGCTGGCGCCGTTGCCGCGGCAAGCGTCTCGCATCCACATGCCCTGCCCAGCGAGGTCGCGCCAGGACTTGGCTTCGGTCTCGGCGCAGCTCTCGGTTCCTGGCTCGTGCATGAGCGCGTGGGCTACAACTTCCGATTGAGCGAACTCAACGCCGCGCTAGGCGTGGCGCAGATGGAACGCCTCGATGAGATCATCGCTGAGCGTCAGCGCGTCGCCTCCGCGTACACGCGCCGGCTCATCGGCAACCCCAACATCATCATTCCCACCGTCGATGAAGACACGTTCATGAGCTGGTTCGTGTACGTGGTGCGGTTGACCGACCAGTTCACCGCCGCCGACCGCGACGCCATCCTCGAAGGCATGCGCCGGCACGAGATCGGCGTGAGCAACTACTTCCCGCCCATCCACCTGCTTCCCCCCTACCGCAAATGCCTCGGCCACAAGCCCGGCGACTTCCCCGTCTGCGAATCCGTGGCGCAACGCACCATCGCCCTGCCGTTCTTCAACCGGCTCGCAGATGAGGAGATCGACCTGGTGTGCCAGACGCTGGATGTGATGATCCAGCGCACGCTGTTTGCGAAGTCGTGAGCAGGAAATGGTTTCACCACAGATGCATGACGATCACGCCGCGTCCAGCAATGGCAGCTTCGCGGCCATCTCCCCCGCCCCCGCTGCAGGCAACTGGGGGGCCCTGCTCACGTCATACTTGCCATTCGACTCTGGTAGACAGCGTCCGCTGTTCACCTCATCCAGATAGCGGTCGCGCAACTCACGGGCCGCGGCGATCAGTTTCGGATCGTTCTTCTGTCTGGGCGTGCGTGGCCGTTTCGGCTTCTTCGGGGGAGCGGACGAGATCAACTCCTCCGGCGCATCCAGTTCCGCCAC
>CAZCGB010000462.1:0-3223 GCA_964498045.1 uncultured Isosphaeraceae bacterium | reverse complement strand
TCATGAAACACGCGGCCGGCGATGGTGAACTCCTTTTTCGTCTCGCCGATGTCCGCCGCCCGTTCGTAGCCGGGAATGATGCGCGCGATCAGCCACCGGATGTGCGAGTGATCCTTGAGATCGTCCCAGCGGATCGGCTGAGCCTCACGGTCGCCGATCACGGCCTGCGCGACGGATGCGATCACATCCACCTCGCTGCGCGGCCCGACGTATCGCGGCGGCTTCCTCGCGTCCGCGCCATCGGAGATCCGCACGTAGTTGAACATCGACTCCTGCGTGGTCGATTGCGTTTCCTCATCCCGCGCCAGAACAGGCAGGATGATCGTCTCCTTGCCTCTGCCCCACGCGTGGCCGGTGTTGAGCGTCGTCGAAAGGTACACGACCTGATCGATCTTGCTCATCGCCTCGTGTGCGAACGTCGCGTCGGGATTCGAACCGAAGAGGTTGCCGCCAAGGCACCACGCGAAGCGCGATTGGTTTTCATGCGCCGCGTGCATGCAGGCAAGCGTGTCCATGCCATTCCACGTCGGCAACTGCGCGTTGAACTCGCTCCGAAGTTTCGCGAACACCGCGTCCTTCAGTTGCGGCGTCACGCCCATTGAGCCGATGCCCTGCACGTTGCTGTGGCCGCGCAGCGGGAGCAGGCCCTTGCCGCGCGAGCCGAGCATGCCGCGCATGATGGCGAGGTTTGCGATGGCGCGCACGTTGTCCACGCCGTGCTGATGATGCGTGACGCCCATGGCCCAGCAGAAAATCGTGTTCTTTGACTTCGCGTAGAGACGCGCGATGCTGGTGATCTCATCGCGCGACACTCCGCTGCGATGCGTGATCGCGCTCCAATCCATCGCGCGGATATGCGCTTCGACGGCCGGCCAGTTGTCGGCGTGGTTCGCAAGAAATGGCCGATCGATGGTCGGCACTCGCCCGCGCGAGACGCCCGGGACATCGCAAGACTCCATCTCCAGCAGCGCCTTGGCGATGCCGCTGAGCAGCGCGATGTCGCCGCCGATGTGCGGCTGCACGTACTCATCCGCGATCGTCGAGCCGAACAACAGGCTTCTGACATGCGAAGGCACTCGGAAGCGCACCAGCCCCACTTCCTTGAGCGGATTGATGACGATGACCTTGCCGCCGCGGGCCTTTGCGTCAATCAGCGTCCGCATGAAGCGCGGATGGTTGCTCGCAGGATTCGCGCCGATGAGAAAGATGAGGTCGGCATGCTCAAGGTCATCCAGCGAGATGGTCGCGGTGCCCGATCCGGTGACGCTGGAGAGCCCCACGCCCGACGCCTGGTGGCAGTAGTACGAGCAATTGTTGACGTTGTTGGTCCCCCACAAACGCGCGAACACCTGCAACAGGAAACCCGCCTCATTGGACGAGCGCCCGCTGAAGTAGAAGAACGCCTCGTGCGGATCGGTCTTCTTCAGTCTCTTCGCGATGCGCTCGATCGCTTCATCCCAACTGATCGGCTTGTAGTGCGAATCGAGCAGCCCGGCGCACATCGGCCGCGTCAGTCGTCCCGCGGCTTCCAATTCGCGCGAAGAGAACGCTCGCAGCTGGTCCAGGCTGAAGTCATCGAAGAAATGCTCGTGGATTGCGCCTTGGAGGTCCGCCGCCATCGCCTGCACGCTCTTCTTGCAGACTTCGGGGAAGCGGCCGCGCTCGTTGGTCATGCCGCCGAGTTGCCCGCCCATGCCCAGGGCGCAGGTCTTGCAGGCGTTGCGCGAGCGGAGCGACCTCCACATGTTCCACATGCCCACCGCGCGGGCCTTGCGCAGCGTGTAGAAGATCGCCGGCCAGCCGCCGCCGGCCGATCGCGGCTTGATGCGCTTCGGTTCCGCTTTGGACTCGGAAGTGTTCTCGCGCTGCTGCGCCATGCGGTGATTATGCCGGATCGTCGGGGCCGCTCCAACTCATCGTCGCGATATTCTCAGACCTCGCTCAACTGCGATGGCGTTTTCGACGATGCGTGCGGACGGCTGTTTGTGCGCGATCGTTGCGCGGATGAACGTCAAGGACGTCTCTCATTTCCGCGGGTTGCCACCCGCGGCTGGGGACAGCCTTTGTGTTTTTCATCGTTGTTTAGTTTTGACGTTTGGCCTTTCTTCGTCTTCTCCCCCATGCCTCGCAACATTCCTGTCGGCAACGGCGAACTGCTCGTCACCTTCGACGACTTCTATCGCCTGCGCGATCTCTACTACCCGCGCGTCGGCATGCCCAACCACACCGGCGGGCACATCCAGCGCTTCGGCGTCTGGGCCGACGGCGTGATGGCGTGGGTCGAGGACCCGTCGTGGAGCCGGCGCCTGCGCTACAAGCACGACACGATGGTCACCGAGGTCGTGCTGCGCAATGAGAAACTCGGCCTCGAAGTCGTCTGTCACGATGTCGTCGACTACTGGAGCCCGGTGTATTTCCGCAAGGTGATCGTGACGGATCTCCTGGGCAAGCCGCGCGATGTGCGCGTGTTCTTTCATCACGACATCTCCGTCAACGGCGTGGCGGTGGGCGACACCGTCAACTACGACCCGCGGCTCGACGCCCTGGTGCATTACCGCGATCGGCAGTACTTCCTCATCGGCGGCAGCACGGCGCGGCGGACGGGCATCCATCAGTTCGCCACCGGAGCGAAGCGCATTCAGAACGCCGAGGGCACGTGGCGCGACGCCGAGGACGGCCAACTCGGCGGCAATCCCATCGCGCAGGGCTCGGTCGATTCCACCGTCGGCTTCAGCGCGCATCTCTCGCCGGGCACAGCCGCGCACATCCATTACTGGATCTGCGCAGGCACGAGTTACGAGGACATCAAGGCGCTGCAGTGCAAGATCACCGAAAAGACGCCGCAACGCATGATGGATCGCAGCGAGGCGTATTGGCGGTTGTGGGCGACGAAAGAGCCGATTGATTTCAGTCCGCTGCCTGAGACGGTTCGCGAACTGTTCATGCGCAGCCAGATCATCGCGCGTACCCAGATTGACGGGGGGGGAGCGATCATCGCCGCCAACGACTCGGACATCACGCACTTCTCCGGCGACACGTATTCCTACATGTGGCCGCGCGATGGCGCGCTCGTCGCGCACGCGATGGACCTGGCTGGTCACGGCGAAGTCAGCCGCAAATTCTTTGAATTCTGCGCAAAAGTCATTGGGCCCGAAGGCTATTTCCTGCATAAGTACAACCCCAACGGCACGCTGGCGTCGAGCTGGCATCCGTGGATGCTCGA
>CAZCGB010000461.1:0-3224 GCA_964498045.1 uncultured Isosphaeraceae bacterium | reverse complement strand
AGCACCTCTTCGCCGACTTCCTCGATGTCGAAGACGCTGATCATGCCCAGCGCGCCGACGCGATCGAGCATCTCGTCGGTGACGCCTTCGACGCTCTTGACGGTTCGTTCGAGGATCTCCAGGCTCTTGGCGAATTCCGCAGGCGTGAGAATGTCGATGTCCCAACCGGTCAGGCGCGCGGCAAGTCGAACGTTTTGTCCGCGACGGCCGATCGCCAGCGACAGTTGATCATCGCGGACGATGATCGTCGCACGGCCCAGTTCGAAGCACAGGCTGACTTCCTCGACCTCGGCGGGCTTGAGCGCGTTGGCGATGAGGATCTGGCTGGACTCGTTCCAGCGCACGATGTCGATCTTTTCGCCGCCCAGTTCATCGACGATGTTGCGGATGCGGCTGCCGCGCACGCCTACGCACGCGCCGACGGCATCGACCTTGCTGTCGATCGACGACACCGCGAGTTTCGTGCGGAAGCCTGCCTCGCGGCTCATGGCCTTGATCTCGATCACGCGCTCGTTGACTTCGGGCACTTCTGCCTCGAACAGGCGGCGGATGAAATCCGGATGGCTGCGCGACAGGACGATCTTGATCTGGTTCGTGGAATCTCGAACGTCCAGGATCAGGCAGCGCACGCGGTCACCAGGATGGAACTGCTCGCTGGGAATCTGCTCGGAGCGCGGCATGAAGCCTTCGGCCCGGCCATCGAGTTGCACCACCAGCGCGCCGCCTTCGTAGCGCTGCGCCGTGCCGGTGACCAGTTCGCCCTGGCGCTTGCTGTATTCATCGAGCAGGCTGGTGCGCTCGTCCTCGCGAAACTTCTGAATCATCACCTGCTTGGCGGTCTGAGCGGGGATGCGGCCGAGGGTCTCGATGGGGATGTCCTGGCGGTCGCCGTCGGGCAGGTTCCGCCAGATGGTGATCCGTCCGTTGATGCGGTCCATGGAGCAGCCGAACTCTTCGAGATCGAGCGAGTTGAAGTGCTTGCGCGCCGCGGAGACCATCGCCTGTTCGAGGTCGTTGATGAGGACATCGCGCTCGATGTTGCGGTCGCGCGCGATGGAGTCGAGGAGGCGGAGTGTTTCGGTGTTCATGGTGGTGTTGCCCTGGTTGTTGAGATGTCGAGTTGTCGGGATGTCGAACGAGCAGTCAGCAGCCGGCCGAACACGATGCGATGAGGCACACGCTTGCGAACTCGCATCGCCAAAAAACAAACAAGGTCACGATGTCTGGAGCGACGCTTCGTGACCGCGATTCCCGCTGCTCGCGGCGGCTGATTGCTCAGACGCACACGAGAAGGGATGACGCAAAGACCTGATGTCAATTCAGGCGATAGCGTCACTCCTTTCGAGAAGCCGACCACGGGCGAAGACGGGGAATCCGCCTTCGATGGGTTTCGGCATCCTCCCGCGCTCATCGCGGAGCGAAGGAAAGATCGGGCCACGTGCTGGCCAGCACACGACATGAACGCGAAGGGCGGTCATGGCATGAGGCTGGATGGCAATGCGAAAGTGGTCACAAAACGAGACTCCAAGCCCCCTTTTTCTGGCCTTGCTCCGCCGCCGAACGTCGGCGGACGGAACGAATAAGGATAGCGGCCACCCCCGACTGGGGCAATTCAGCATGCAACAAGCCGAGATGGCGCCCGCTTCAGCAGGTCGCCTGCGGGCGTAATCGCGTTCATCAAGGCAGTCCAATGCCGCATTCCTGCAGCGTCAACAACCCGAACGCTGCGCCGTAGCAGCGGTGGTAGCCGTACAGCGGGAAGTCGGTCCATGAGCCGCCCGGGTCCTGAATGGCGACCATGTTGTCGATCAGCCAGTTGCGCAGGCTTTCGCGATCGGTCGACGTCAATTCATTGACCACGCGCGACAGGTAGTAGTGGCCGAAGAGGTAGTAGTACCCCGCCGTGAAGTACCAGGCCTCGTGCGGAATCGGGCGGCCCCTACCGATCTCAATGAAGTGATGCTCGTCGCGAAGCACTTCGGCTCCCTTCCGAAGGTCCTCGAGCGTGATCTCCTGCGTGATCTGCGTGCGGTACGTCCACAGCGCGAGGTTGCAGGACTGCGAACGGCCGAGCGAGCCCTTGACCTTGTTGTATCCAGCCGCGGGATTGTTTCGCGCGTACTCGCCGTAGATGTACGCGCCCGAAGGCAGACGCAATCTCTGCAACGTGCCGAGCGCGCTGGTGATCATCTCGGGCGGCACCTCGAGCCCGGCCTGCTGCGCCTCGTGCAGCGCGATCAGCGCGGCGGCGGTGTTGAAACTCGTGCTTTCATCGCCCGATGGTGATTTCAGCGTGTAATTGAAATCGTAGTAACCAAAGCCGCCTTCCAGCATCTGCCGCTCGGCCAGCAGCTTGATTTCGCGGCGGCCGATCTCGGCGATCTGCTCGCGCTGCGCGGCGAAGCGCTCGTCCTTCATGTACCGCGCCATGGCCTGGATCATGTACGTGTGCGTCCACGTGTCGTAAAACGTGCCTCCCGAGGCGCGGCCGGCGGGCGTGCTCTTGAGCATGTACTCCACGCCGCGCTGAACGGCTTTGAGCGCGGCCGGATCATCTTTGCTCGGCTCCTGAAGCGCCATCAGACACAACGCGCTCGTCGCATCATGAAACGCGTGATGGGAAGACAGGTTATCGAGATAAATGTCGCCGGTGCGCAGCGAGACGAACGAACCCCACGAGCCGTCATCGTTCTGATTGTCAATCAGGAACTTCACGCCTTTGGCGTAGCTTTCCTGCGGCGAGAGGGCGGGCTCAATCGGCTGAACCATCGCCGGACGCGAGGTCGGTTGCTCCGCGGCGCCTGCTGAAGCGGCGGCTCTCGGCGGCGTGGATTTCGAAGCGCTGGAACAACCGGCGACGCACACGATCGCCAAGACCAGGACCGCCACGGACTTGGTTGTACGCAATGAAGACGACGACCCATCGCCACCATTGGGCAACGGTTCGCTTGTGCAGTCGCCGTTGCAGCATGGCATGAGCACGCAGCCGCATCGGGCGCATTGATCGTGTCCATGGACGTTCACGCTGCGCGACTCGCCGCAGTTGGGGCAACAGATGTTCATGGTTGGATGCTCCTGGCCGACCTTCGCTGCTCAAGATTCCGCCGCACGGAATGCGCGCGTCTATTTCTTGTCGTCAATCACCACGACATCGCCAGCCTTCAATCCATCCACAACCATCGTCAACTTGTCGTTGGATGGGCCAACGACGATGGTGCGCTCCT
>CAZCGB010000460.1:0-3232 GCA_964498045.1 uncultured Isosphaeraceae bacterium | reverse complement strand
ACTGATGTAGATGATGTCCGGGGAGGTTCTGAAAAGACCCGCGGTCGAGCCGGTGCTGCCTGGGTGAATCTCACCCGTTCATCTTGATGCCGCCGAGGATCTGGCCGAACACCGGGGCCGCGGCCTGGGTGGACTGGCCGGGCGCGAAGACCGAGACCGCGACGACGCCGTTGTTGGTGGTGATGAAGTTGATGACGCCCTGGATGGGGCCCATCTGCCCTTGCAACGTGACCGGAAGCGAGAGGGTCTTGCGGCCGGAGATCTCCGTCATCTGACCCTGGCCAGCCTGCGGATTCGCGCCCATCTGGGAGAAGAAATTGAGCAACGTCTCAGCGCCCTTCTGCATGTCGGCTCCGTCGAAGAAGATCACATCGACGCTGGCGCCGTTCTGCGGGTCCGCGGCGGAAAGCACGTAGCCTGGGAAATACTGCTGGTACTGCTGCAGCATCTGATCGTTCTTCTGCCAAGTGTTGGGATATGGGAGCGACATGCGGTTCTTCGGGTCCTGCCAGACCGTCATGTTGGCGGCAGGCTGCGGGTTTGGATTCGGGTTTGGATTGGGATTGGGATTCGGGCCGGGAACCGGATTGGGGTTGACGTTGGGGTCGCCTCCGGGGGGCGGAATCGGTTGCGGATTCGGATCGATGTTGGGATCAGGCTGCGGCGGGGGAACCGGCTGCGGATTCGGATCGACGTTGGGAGTGGGGTTGGGATTCGGATTGGGATTGACGTTGGGATCGCCGCCCGGAGGAGGAACAGGCTGATTGTTGTTGCCGTTGTTGTTGTTCAGTACGACCTGGTTGTTGGCGTTGCCGTTGCCATTGCCATGGCGGGCGCGAAGGTCATCCAGGAAGCGGACGAGTTCCGGGCGGTTGATTTCTTCGAGCTCGGGCGGGCGGATGCCTTCACCCTGGTATTGCTGCACATCGAGGATGGTGATGGGCTGGCCCTGCTGCATGACCTGTTGCAGCGTCTTGCCTGCGGACTCCACTGCCTGATCGAACGTGCCCGCAGCTTCCAGGTTGCCGCCCGCGCCGCCGCCGATCATCGTGCACTCAACGGGAAGCTGCGTGCCGTCGGTTGATTCCAGAATGACGAAGCAGTGGCCGGGAATGAACACGAGGTAGGGCTTCGCGCCGGCAGACTGCCCAAGCGACGCCCAGAGGTACGCGAGTTCGACGCAGAGCCCGCTGTTGCCGTAAATCACATCGCGTGGCAGGCGCATGCTCTGCACGAACGAGCGCGAGTCGCCGATGCTCTCGGGAACGCCCTTCGCGCCAGAATACGTCATGCCTGTGGACACCATGAAGTCGTAGATCGACTTGGCGAGCTGCACCAGTTCGCGCTGGCCCGAGATGATGTTGATGCCGCCGGAGGCTTCGCTGATCTTGGTGTAGTAGGTCTTGACGGCCGGGTCCTCGTCGGTCACGTACGCCGCAGCGAGTTCCTGATTGTCGTACAGGTCGTAATACGAGACGATCTCGCTTGCGGGCAGGCTGGTGAATTCGAACTCCGTCACGCCGCGCAGCGCAAACTCGCGCTTCTCGATGCGCGACTGGTTCTGGCTGCCGTCGTTGTATTCGAACTTCACCTCCAGCGACGCCGGCGTCTTGCTGCGGAGCTTGGTGACGCTGGCGGGGAACTTCGGATACCACACGAACACCGCGCTCTGGCCGGGCATGAGCTCGGGGACCTGGTCGGGCGAAGTCCACTGGATGTAGTCGGGGATCTGATACGAGACCTTGACATCGCGCAGCGGCCCCTTGCCGGTGTTCTCAAGGACGATCTTGGAAAGCCAGTACTTGCCATTGGCCGCCTGCGGATTGCCGTAGGCCTTGTACGCCACGGTCATGACGCTGGGCTTGGTGTACAGCATCGATGTCAACTCGCCGCGGCCGGGGCGGCTGGCGAACCAGCCGACCATCAGGCCCAGGCCGACGAGCATGGCGATGCATCCGAGAATGAGACGAAGTGTTCTAGTCATGGTTTGAGACCTCTTGTTGCCATGACCTAGACGCTTCGCACCTTCTTTCTGAAAGAAATCGCCATTCACCGCGCGCCAAGGCGCACAGAGGGCCGGTGGATGGAGGCAGGATGCAGGCCTCGTGCCGCCGCGGCTTGAAAGCACGCCACCCGTCAGAACTGTTTCAGAACCCGCCCGAATCCCCGCTACAGCATCAGAATCCCGGCATGCGCAACTGGTCCGGCTCCAGCACCAGCGCGTCTCTTCGGGCTTGCGTCAGGCGTGCCAGCGGCAGCTCAAGCTGCAGACGGATCGGCGATTCGCCGGTCGTCAGCCGTCGCACGATGTACTCCACCGCCTGCCGCTGCTGCTCATCCGAGCTGCGTCGATACTCCTCCAGCAGCGGCACGACTTCGAGTCCGAATCCGGCCAGCCCACGGGCGGCGACAATCGCATCGCCGGTGATCTCGTTGTTCGCCAGATGGTGCGCAAGAATGGGGACCGCCAGCGACATCAGGTCCGAACGCGTGGCACAACCCGCGAGCGTGGCGCACAGCAGTCGCTGTCGCGCATCATCGCCTTGCATTCCTTCAAACAGGACTGGTTCCGCGGCATCGACGTGGCGGAGCAAGTAGTCGAATGCCGCGCCAGCCGCTGTTCCGCTCGTTCCCGATCGCAGATCGTCGAAACTCATGCGCAAAAGGGCCTGAAACGCATCACCGGAGATTTCCGTGCCGCGCAGAAGCACCATCACCGCCCGACGCTGCTGGGCGTCATCGCTGCGCATCGCCTCGATCAGAAGCGCCTTGGCCTCTTCGAGATGATCCGAAAGGTACCACCGAGCCCGATGGCTGTTCCATCCGACGTCGTCGGAACGCAAATCCTCGATGGTTGCGCGTAACAGCGCTTCGGGCGCTTCGCCGTCGCGAGGCATGTCGCGCAGCACCTCGGCCGCGAGGCGGCGCTGTTGGCGATCGTCCGATGTCAACGCCTCCACAAGCGGAGCTTCGTTGAACACGCCATACGTCCCCAGGTGCACCAGAGCTTCCTTCGCGTTGCCCTCGAGCATGTCGTCCCGCAAGTCGTTCACCAGCAAGCGAACAAATCGCGTGATCTGCGAATCGTCCAGTTCGAAGCCCATCGCCCGCCGGCGGATCTCCTCGCGCACCTCCAGGGGCGTGCCCACCCCAAGCATGCCCTCGCCGCGCAGGAGCAGGTCGGTGGGCGAGTACTGCACAATCGTGGTCGCCGCCAATGGCGGGTACTGAT
>CAZCGB010000459.1:0-3236 GCA_964498045.1 uncultured Isosphaeraceae bacterium | reverse complement strand
AGGGTCATGTCGATATCGCTGGAGAACGCGTGCGAGACATTGGTGATGGCATTCACATCGCACAGGAACGTCGGCGCGCCGGCGATGACGATCGTCGACGAGATGACCGGCGTGCCTGATGCGGAAATCGCCACGGGCGTGCTGTTGGAGGCGCTGGTGACGACGCTCGCCGGAGCCTGATTGAGCGTGGTCACGTTGAGCGACCACGAGGTCAGCACGCCGGTGTCGACGGTGGGGGTGTCATCGTTGATGGTGAGCGTCCACACGCCGTTGGGGTTCTCGCCGATGAACGCGCCAAGGGCTTCTTCCACCACCAGCGGCGTGAGCGTGGTGAGATTCGCATACGCCGAATCGGTCGCCAGCCCCGTGTTGCTGGTGTAGGGAACCTGACCAAGCGGGTTGGCGTCGTCATCCCATGTGGTGCCGTTGAAGTTGTTGTCGTTGACGCCGCCGTTGTCGGTGGTGACGGTGACCACGGTTCCCGCGGGCGAGGTGAGGGTGATGTCGAGATCGGCGCTGGCGGTGTGGGCGATGGTGGTGGCAAGATCGAGATCCCAGAGGTACGCGCCTGCGCCGCTGACGTTGATGGTCGACGTCACGATGACCGGCGGCAGGATGTCGATGGACGTCACTGGAGTGGAGTTGGTGAAGTTCGTCGTTGTCAGCGCAGGGGTGGTAGTCGCAGCGCCGATGGCGAGCGACCATGAATTGAGCGAGCCGCCATCATTGGTCTGATCGTCGTTGATGGTGAGCGTCCAGTCGCCGTTGGGGTTTTCGCCGATGAACGCGGCGAGCGCCTCTTCGGGCACCAGCGGCGAGGCGAGTGTGAGGTCGACATAGGTGTGATCGCTGGCGACGCCGTTGTTGGAGGTCTGCGGCACGATGCCGCCGGGGTTGGCGTCGTCATCCCACACCGTGCCGTTGAATACGTTGTCGAACGTGCCGCCGTTGTCGGTGGTGAGCGTGACGACGGTGCCGGCGGGCGAGCGGATGGTCATGTCGATGTCGCTGCAGAACGAATGCGTGATGCCCGTGGTGAGGTTCACATCGGTGATGACCTGATTCGCGCCCGCGACGTTGATGATGGACGAGATGACCGGCGTGCCGGTGCCGGAGATAGCCACCGGCGCGCCCGCGTAGTTGTACGAATTGGTGGTGACGGTCGGAGCGGCGGCTGCAGTGGTGATGGCCAGCGACCAGGAGTTAAGCGACGCGTTGGAATTGTTGGCGGTGTCATCGCTGATGGTCAGCGTCCACACGCCGTTGGGGTTCTCGCCGAAGAACGCGCCCATCGCTTCCTCAGGAACCAGCGGCGTCGCCAGTGTTGACGCCGCGTAGGGATGGTCAGTCGCTACGCCGCTGGTGGTGGCGTAGGGCACCTGGCCGGCGGGATTCGCGTTGTCATCCCACACAGTTCCGTTGAAGTTGTTTCCGCCCACGCCGTTGTCGGTGGTGATGGTGACGACCGTTCCGGCTGGAGATGTCAGCGTGACATCAAGGTCGGTTGACGCCGAATGCACGATGAAGGTAGTGAGGTTCACATCCCAGAGGAATGCCCCAGCGCCGGCGACGGTGATCTGCGAACTCACCAGTAGATTGGCGGGCGTTGAGTTGGGAATGACGGCTGCGACGCTGTTGCTGAACGCCGCGGTGGCCGATGTGCAGCCGGTGGGGGCGGCCGGCGCGGTGGCGATGCCGCCTTCATCGCCTGCTGTCGCGGGCTTGGAGGTGTCGCTGACGCCGAGATGCGCGGGATCGTCGCCGCCCAATCGCCTGCTGAGCGTGGCGTACTCGTTCAGAAGACGCTGAAGCGAACTGCTCGTGATTGGGGAAGGTTGCGCGCTGCGCAGTTCGCCGACGCGCTCGCCGATTTCGAGCATGCGCTGAACGACGTGCTCCTTGTCATCGAGTCGTTTGTCATCGCGAGCGTTGAGACCTGCCCCCAGCGCGCAGGCCAGGGCCATGAGCATGCCTGCCGACGACAGCGATGCCAGTGTCAGCCGATTGTCGGCGCGCGATGAACGTCGATGCATGATCTGTTTCTCCGAACGACTCAATTGTGCAGACTCAAACGTCCATGCGGCGCGGCATCGAATTGGCCAAGGGCCTTGCCGATGCGGCGTCCAACTCCCTTCGCAGCGGTGAACGCATCGGCTGCATCGAAAACGTGGCGAAACACGGTCTTCGACCGCCGAATCAGGGCCGAAAGCGGGTGAGCAGGTTCGAACTGCCGACATTCAGCTTGGAAGGCTGACACTCTACCAACAGAGTTACACCCGCAGAGTGAAATGAGTATAGCGGGCAGAAGGCGGGTGCTGCAGGCCGCACCTACAATCGCAGCCATGCCAGCCCCCAAGTCTGCGCCAAAATCCATTTCCAAGCCCGACGCAGCCGTCGCTGCACCTTCCCGGACCTTCGGCTCCGACACGCTGACGCGCGGAATCCGCGTGCGCGCCAAGCCGTTCTATGTGCCCGATCAATCCGATCCGGATGCCAGGAAGTTCTTCTTCGCGTACCAGATCACCGTGAACAACGAGAGCGAGATTCCCGCGCAGATCCTTTCGCGGCACTGGATCATCATCGACGGCGATGGCGACCGCGAAGAGGTCAAAGGCCCCGGCGTCGTGGGCGAGACGCCGGTGATTCAGCCGGGCAAGAGCTACACGTACACCAGCGCGTGCCCGCTGGAGACGCCTTGGGGAACGATGGAAGGCACGTACCAGATGCGCGATGGCAACGGCGAGAAATTCGACGCCGTCATCGGCCGCTTCGTCCTGGCGATGGAAGCGACGCTGGAGCCTGTCGGCGCGTGATGACATCGCCCAATTCAGTGATTGAACGGAGCTCATTGGACACCGTAATCGCCCCGGTAGTCGCTTGAATCGTGTGATCACGCTTGCGGTTTTGCGCGCAACCCAACGATCGAGGTCACGTCTTCTTCTTCGCCGCCTGCGCGCCCAGGTATTTCGCGATGTCGAAGTCCACGAAGTCGGCGTGGTGGAAGATGATCGACTCGATCGAGCGCTGCACCTTGTCGCCTTCGTGAGAATGCGTCGCGACGATGTGCATGACCTCGGCGGGAATGCCATGCTTGTAGCACATCGCCACGCCTGAGAACGGATGACGCAACAGCGCGCCGAAGTTGCCCTGCACGACTTTGCCCGCCGCGTCCTTGTCGTACTCCAACGGCTTGCCGCAGTCGGCCAGCAAGGAGCCGGCGATGAGGTGATCGAGGT